>JBBRFZ010000008.1:0-36092 GCA_038241165.1 Burkholderiales bacterium
AGGCGGGTGAAGAAATGCCGCAAGCGCAGATTCCTGATCTCCGGCTTCAGCTCGACCAGTATTTCATTCAGCAACGAGTGTGAAACTTGTTCGTACATCTTTGTCCCTTGTCCGGTTTAGTTCTTTTCGCGCAACCAGGCATCCGCTTCCGGAAGGTAATGCGCGACCCCTTCAAGGATGCCGGCGCTGTAATTTCCGTTCATGCCGAGATACCCGCCCCTGGCCATGTAAAGTGTGTCCTTGTGCGTTCTGCCCGCCTGGCTTCTGACCTCCGCATCCGCATTGGCTACCAGCACTGCGGGAATATCACTCAACAATACGTCCAGGTCATTGCCGCTGTCGCCCGCAAAGACCGTGTTCCCATTAAGGAAGCCCTGTTGCTGCATCACGAATCTGATGGCGTGCAGCTTGTTGGCGCTGACGGGAAGGACATCCAGCAATCCCAGTTCGGTCTTTTCATCGACGCTCCATATAAGGTTCGCCTTGATGTCCGAATACTTCAGCCGCGCATCCACTTCTTCGAGCAATCTTTTCAGATCCGTGTCCAGCGTAACGTAAAAGCTGAGCTTGTGGCGGTTCTGCTTTTCCTTTTCCTGCAACCTCAGCGCCGGAAATACACTCAGCAAACGGTACAGTTCATCATGCGTCAAACCCTGCCAATCCGGCGCGATTTGCGCGTCCCATTCATCCCACTGCCTCCAGCCGGACGAGTCGATACGATAGATCGTTGTGCCCACATCGGCGATGGCGAAATCGGGCCGGGGCAAATCGAATTCCGCGATGGCCTGTTCGATGAGGGCGCGATGCCTGCCCGTCACATAGACAAGCGTGACTTCCCCGGAGTTCACCAATCTTTTGAACCGTTCCATGGCCTGCGGCGACTCGGGTTGTTTACCGTTGGGAATCAGGGTCCGGTCCAGGTCGGTACAGAGCAGGAACCGGTTCATATCACCGTCCCTTCCTGCGCTCGCGCAAAAAAATTGTAATGGTCTATCGCTTCGAGTATCCCCGCAGCGTGATGTTTCTTGGAAAAATAGATGTTGTCAATGTCATTCAGGCCGGATAATTCTTCGAGATGATGGTTGTCCACCACGGCCCCCAATGTGTTACCAAGCAGCATGTCCGCATCGGCACCGGTTACACCGGTGACCAGCGTATTTTCCAGCGGGAATCCGAGCTGTTCGGCACACCAGCGCAGCGCGAGACCTTTGGATGCCCGTACCGGAACCACATCGAGGAATTGCCCGAATGAAAAGACCGTATTCACGGCCTGTTCGTTGCGCAACAATGCCTGTTTGATCTCCTTGATATTGACCAGGGCATGATCGACGTAATAACTGATCTTGAAAGTGCCCTGGTTGATTTTCGACTGCATCTTGAGCCCGGGCATTTCGGCAAGAATGTCCCGTATCGCCTGTGGATTCCACTGATAATTGATGTGGCGTTCCCACACGTCCGACCGGGTCAGATTCGGCGCATAGTTCACTTCCGTCCCCTGTCCCGTGATCAACACGTCGGGTTGCGGAATATTGTTCTGACGCAGCTTTGCCAGCGCATCGTCCAGTCGGCGTCCCGTGGCAATACCGAAGATGATCGATTTGCGGTGCGCATGCATCGTTTGCAGAAATACCGTCAACGCTTCCTGGTCGCCGGTCAGGTTCAGGTCGATGCTGGTGAATATCGCATGATTGCGAAACACGTCAGGTCGTCTGATCAGGCTGATGCTGGTTACAGGCTCGGTTTTTTCCACCAGCGGGCGGATGACCGAAAGATATTTTTCAACGTGCGCCTGCCACGAGTAATGGCGGCCCACACCCTGAATCCCGTTCTTCGCCAACCGTCGCCACTCAAGTCTGTCCGTCAGGGTTTCAAGTATCGTGTCCGCCATTTCGGTCTTGTCTAGCGGATTGATGACATGGCCGTTCTGGCAATTCTTGATGATATCGATCGGGCCGCCGTCTTCGGTTGCCACGATCGGCAGGCCGCAGGCGGCGGCCTCGATCAGCGTCAGGCCGAAAGGCTCGGTCAATGCCGGGTTGACGAATACCCCGTGAGAGGCCGCTGCAAGGCGATACAGAACGGCCACCTCGTCCGGTTTGTGGTGCTTTGGGTACGCCACCTTGCCGTACAGGTCATATTTGTCGATGGCGAGCAGGATATCGTTCAGAACGGCACTCGAAGTATTTTCCATGTCCTGAATGTCGTCCCGGTTTCCTGCCACGATCACCATGTTGGCAGCTTGCTGTAATTGTGGCGATTCACCGTAGGCTTCGATCAATGCAACGATGTTCTTCCTTGGGTCTGGGCGCGAAAGCGCCAGGATGATCGGGTTGTTGGGATGTTTCAGGAAGCGCTTGAGCTCGTTGGCGATATCGCTGTTTTTTTCGGTTCCCTGGGGCGGAAAGAATTTTTCCAGATCTGTTCCCGGCGGCACCACCCGCATGCGATCGGGTTGGTAGAAATCGTAAAGGCCATATTGCTGTTCAATTTCCTGCTGTGTGCTGGTGATGACGCGCTCGGCGACACCCAGTGTCATTTCTTCCGCTTCGATACGGCGCGAGATGTTGTAGGTGGTTTCGATCTCGCTACGTTTGACGCCGTTGGCCAGCAGTTGATTGCGTTTGTTGCGACCCAGAGAATGGCCGGTATGCACCAACGGAACACTCAACTGGTGCGAGAGCCGCGAACCCACATAGCCGGCATCCGCATAATGGCTGTGTATGACATCCGGTATGCGCCCCTGCGTCTTGAGCCAGGAGAGCGAGTTGTCAGAAAAGTTTTCCAGACTATCCCACAGCATCTCTTTGCGAAGATACTTTTGTTCGCCACATTCGATACGCACGATGCTGACTTTTTCCGAGAGTCTTTCCAGGGGTTCGGCATAATCCGGGCTGACCTGGCTGTCGATCACACGACGCGTCAGCAAGACCACTTTTTCGACATCGGCGCGTTCCCCCAGCGCGCGGGCGAGTTCCACGACATATTTGGTTTGCCCGCCGGTATCCGCGTCCCGACCCAACTCGAGTTCGTGACCGCGAATCAATCCGTGCACACTGATCAATACAATGTACAAAGGTTTTTTGGGGCCGGAGGTCCGCTTTTTCATATATCCCATTCACGGGTAAAGGGAGTGTAGAAATCCGCATGGTCAGGAATGGCCCCGCGAATTTCACAGATCGCGGACGCAAATGTATTGGCCCTTTCCAGAGTCTGTGTTGCAGGCCACCGCAACAGTTCCCCCAAAATGCAGACGGATGCGAATCCGTCGCCGGCACCCACCGTATCCATCAGCCTGATGATTCGGTCCTTGACACCAGCCTCGACCTTCTTGCCTTTCCGGTTGAGTTGCCATGCACCCTCTTGCCCACAGGTTACCACGACACGCTCAAGACCGAATTTGTTCATCAATTCCCTGGCCCGCCCTTGCGGCTCATTGCCCGGCAACCCGAACATTCCAGCCAATATTCCCAGCTCTTCGGCATTCAGTTTGACGGTATCCGCGTACTGAAGGGATTGCTTTAGTATCTTTTCAGCAAACCAGGGAGCGCGCAAATTGATATCCAGAAATTTCGTGGCACTGGTGCTGCGCAACAGGGATTTAAGGGCTCGTCTGGAAGTTTCATTGCGTTGCGCCAGCGTCCCGAAATAGACCAGCTTCGGATTGACCGAAAGCACAGTCATGCGCACGACTGCCGGATGGATGAAATCGTAGGCCTGCGCAGGCAGTATCTCGAAACTGTGCGCCCCGCCCTTCATGTGTACTTGAACACGCCCTGTGGGATAGTTGTTGTCGCACTGGACCCCCAGGGTTTCCATTTCATTTCTGGACATCACATCAAGCACTTCATCAGCCAGGTCGTCATGACCTAGACGTGTGATCAGAACCGGATTCTGCCCGAATGCCTTGAGATGCCGCGCAACGTTGAACGGCGCGCCGCCCAAAACGGTCCGGTCCGGAAACATGTCCGCCAGTACCTCGCCGAACAATACGACCGTACGTTTTCGGCTACTGAGGGGCGACGCTGATTTTTGTGGCTTTATGTGATGTGTCATCGGGTTGGCTTGACTCTTTTCAATTGGCGAACATTTCACAGGGCGAAATCTACCGGTTTGTGAAACGCAGTCGCAACAGGCCCGCAAGGCAAATTCATGGTGCCAAATTCATCAGGCGTTGACTGGTTACATAATGATTTATATCAATATTATTCCAATGAATATAGTTGACGCAAACCGGGAATGCAAGCTTTATAATCCGGCGAATTCAATCAAACAGCGCCAAAAAATTGTGGGAGACAGATCTTGGGCATGCGCAACAAAAAACAGCTTTCACTCCATGTGCTAAAAAAGTTTCGCATCATTTACGGTACGCCAGCATTTTCGCGAAGTTGAGCAGTCATGCGGCGTGACGGGATCACAGCTCTGGATCTTGCAGGAAGTTGCAAACACCTCCGGCATCGGTATATTGGATCTTGCCGACAGGCTATCCATTCATCAGTCCACTTGCAGCCAGCTTGTTGAAAAATCGGTGGCTCACAAACTGGTCATCAAAGAGCGCAGCCGGGAAGATCAGCGGCGCATTGGATTCGTCTTACAGACGAAGCCGCCAAACTGGTCAAAATGGCGCCCGGCCCTGCCCAGGGTGTGCTGTCTGAAGCATTATGGGCACTATCGACGGAAACCATCCAGACTTTGAATTCGTCTCTGGAAAAAGTGATTGAACAACTGCAGATCAGGGACGACAAACTGGCGGAGAACCCCCTGTCGGATTTGTGAACTGGCCCGCGGCAACCACAATCGCCGTACGGCATCTATGGCCAACCGTCGGGGTTCCGTGCCCGCAATGATCAGTATTGCCCGGCGGGTTCGGGTGAGTTTGTTTGATCTTCCCCGACCGGTGTTGCGGGCGCTTCATGATCTGATGGCACCTGCTGCTGGATACGCTGGCGATAGCTCGCAGTCTTTGCGTAGCCCGCTATGTCGAGCTCGCTATTCCATTGCGATTCCAGAAAGCCCTTAATAAAATCCTTGCCCACCTGCAACACCGGAACAAATGCGTCCATGCCGGAAAGCTGCTTGAAGTCCTCGATGTCCTTGCTGGTTTTCAGGACTTTTTCGGTAAACGGGATTCCGCGCTTGTTCAACAGGCTGTGTGCCTGACCGCAAACCTCGTCGCAGACACTGCCAACGTATAATGTAACCGGGAAATTCTGCTGCGCAATACGTGTTTCATAGGGCAGATCATCGTTCGGGGACGATCCGGATGAACTTTTTATGTTTTGGACATTGATGGCATCCATGGGGGGCGTATCGCCGTAATTTACCTTGCCGGCTTTATCCACCCAGCGGTACAACTCTCCTGCCTGCACTGGCATGATCGCCAAACAGGCCAACAACAGAACGATGCGTTTCATCTTGCCTCCTCAGGAAGTTTCGAGCAACCCGTTATGCCGCAACAATGCATCGATGCTAGGCTCCCGACCGCGGAATGCGGTGAAAGACTGCATCGCGCCACGACTACCACCCATCGCCAGTATCTCTCTGCGGAAACGCGCGCCGACATCGGGGTTCAGCACGCCATTTTCCTCAAACAGGCTGTATGCATCGGCAGACAGGACCTCCGCCCACTTGTAGCTGTAATAGCCCGCCGCATAACCGCCGGCAAAGATGTGTGAAAAACTGTGGGGAAAACGATGGAACGCGGGCGGAATCAGCACCGCCACCTCGGCACGAACTTCGTCCAGCAGTTCGAGTATGGATTTTCCCCCGCCTGCTTCGAAGTTGCTGTGCATCAGCATGTCGAACAGCGAGAATTCGATCTGGCGCAGCGTCTGCAACCCGCTCTGGAAGTTTTTCGCGGCCAGCATCTTGTCGAACAGCGTGCGCGGCAAGGCTGCACCGGTGTCTGCATGGCAGGTCATGCCGTGCACCACCTCCCATTCCCAGCAGAAATTTTCCATGAACTGGCTGGGCAACTCAACCGCATCCCATTCCACGCCGTTGATACCGGACACGCCAAGGTCTTCGACTTCGGTCAGCAGATGATGCAGGCCGTGGCCGAATTCGTGGAACAGGGTGATGACTTCGTCATGAGTGAACAGCGCTGGGCGTCTGCCGTCAGATCGCAGGTGCTTCCCGCTCACCAAGGCAGCCGCAGCAACCGACTCGCGGACGTTCACATCCCGCTGCGCGGGGCCCTGCTCACTGCTCGCATTTGCGCCGCCCACCGGCGCGGAGAAGTTGCAATTCAGATAGGCGACTGGTGTTTGAATACCCGAAGCCAGGCGACGGCGCGTGATCACGTCGTCCATCCATGCCCCGCCGCGCTTGCTGTTGCGCGCATACAGGTCGAGATAGAACTGGCCGACCAGTTCTCCCTGCGCATTTTTGATATCGAAGAAACGCACACTTTCATGCCACACCGGTGCACTGGCGGGTTTGATCTGCAAGCCGTACAGCGTCTCGACCAGCTTGAACATGCCCGACAGGACCGCGTCTTCCGGGAAATACTGCTTTACCTCCTGTTCGGAAAACGCATAGCGTTGCTCGCGCAGCTTTTCGCTGGCATAGCCGATATCCCAGGATTGCAGGTCGGCTATACCCAGTTCGGTGCGCGCGAATTCGCGCAACTCGGCCAGATCCTTTTCCGCAAACGGTCGCGCACGCTGCGCGAGCTCGCGCATGAACTCGGCCACCTGTTGCGGAGAGCTCGCCATCTTGCTCGCCAGCGACAATTCGCCGTAGTTCGAAAAGCCGAGCAGCCGCGCTTCTTCGCCGCGCAGTTCGACGATTTCATCCATCAATTTGGTGTTGTCCCATTCGGGCTTGCCAAACTCGCTGGCACGCGTGCCATAGGCACGGTACATATTCTCGCGCAATGCACGGTTGTCGGCATACTGCATCACCGGCATATGGGAAGGTGCCTTCAGGGTGAACATCCACCCAGGTCTATTGGCTTCCTGCGCCGCCTCTTCGGCCGTCTGCAACACGTCATCCGGCAAGCCTTCCAGCTCATCCTTATCTTCCACGACCAGCGTGAAATCGTTGGTGGCATCGAGCAGGTTATCGGAAAACCGTGAGGATAGTTCGGACAGACGTTCCTGTATTTCCAGATAACGCGCCTTCTGTGCATCCGGCAACTCCGCGCCGCCGAGACGAAAATCACGCAACTCGTTTTCGATGATCTTCTTGCGTGCCGCGCTCAAACCGGCGAATTCAGGGCTGTTGCGCAAGGATTTGAATTTGTCGAACAGTGCCAGGTTTTGCCCCATCTCGGCGTAATACTGGGTGATCTTCGGCAGCGTGGTGTTGTATGCCTCGCGCAACTCGGGACTGTTCATCACCGCGTTCAAATGCCCGACCGGCCCCCAGGCACGGGACAGCCGCTCGTTGGCATCTTCCATCGGAACCACAAAATTCTGCCAGGTGGGTGGCGATTGCGACACGTTACTGGTAGAACTACTAGCCATTCGACTAGGCGAGCCAACTACACCCGCCAAGTCGCTGGTTATGGCGAAGCCAGCCGATTGCGGGAGCTGTCGCCCTGCCGCCCCTCCCGTACCGGAAAGTTCACCGCCACCGTGTTGGGGCGGCGCATCACCGGTCAACAGCCGCGCAATCAGCGCCCGGTTCTCCTCCAGCAACTGGTCTATCGCCGGTGCGACATGTTCAGGTTTGATCTGCGCGTAACCAGACACTTGGCTGCCGTCGTTTGGTAGCTTAGTGGAATGGCTGGTAGTTTTACCAAAGCGCGGCAGACCGGCAAAATCTAGTAATGGGTTCATATCATCCCGAAAAAACGAAAGCCCAAGACTGCGGGCTGAAATTATTGCTTAAACACAACTTGTCCATCAAGTAACGTATAGCGCACCCGACCTTGCATCTCGTAGCCGTTGAACGGTGTGTTCTTGCCCTGGCTTCTCAGTGTATCGTGCTCAACCTTCCATGAAACTTCCGGATCGAACACGCAGATATCCGCATGTGCCCCGACCGACAGATGGCCCATCTTTTGACCGAGCAATTGCGCGGGCTTGATCGTGATGTGTGCCAGCGCATCAAGCAATGGAATGCGTTCCTGCTCCGCCCATTTCAGCACCAGCGGCAGCAGCAACTCCAGCCCTGTCGCACCCGCTTCGGCTTCGGCGAAAGGCATATGCTTGGCATCATCGTCCACCGGTGAATGGTTGGAGCAGATCGCATCTATCGTGCCGTCGAGCAACCCCGCACGCAACCCGGCCTTGTCCCGCAGGCTGCGCAGCGGAGGCGCAAGATGGCAGTTTGCATCGAAGTACCCAATATCCATTTCGCTGAGGTGCACATGGTTCATCGATACATCGCAGGTTACTTTCAGACCTTCCCGTTTGGCCGAGCGGATCATGTCCACTGACGCCGAGCTGGATACGCGGCAGATATGCAGGATGACATCCGTCTCGCGCGCGAGTTGCAAAGCAGTGGACAGAGCGATGGTTTCCGCTATCACCGGAATGGATGGCAGACCGAGGCGAGTTGCCACTTCGCCGTCATGCGCCACTCCGTTCTTGGCCAGAAAACTGTCCTGCGGTCGCAGCCACACACGATATCCAAAAGTGGCCGCGTATTGCATCGCTCGCATCAGCACGCGCGTATCGGTCAACGGTGCGTCCGCCTGGCTGAAGGCTTTGCATCCGGCCTCGGTCAGTTCGTTCATTTCGGTCAATTCCGCACCCTTCAAACCGTAAGTCAGGGCACCGATCGGAAACACCCGTGCCTGATTCAGTGATCGCGCGCGGCGCTTGAGCATCTCCACCAGACCCGGTTCATCGAGCGGCGGATCGGTGTCGGGAGGACAGGCCAGGGAGGTGATACCACCGGCCACCGCTGCGGTCATCTCCGATTCCAGCGTGGCCTTGTACTCGTAACCCGGCTCGCGCAGGCGTGCGGCGAGATCCATCAGCCCCGGCATCACGATCAACCCGCTTGCCTCGATCACCTGACCGGCGACGAACCCCGGCGGTGCTTTGCCGACAGCGGCAATGCGCCGATCCACGATATACACATCCTGCTGTGCATCGGTGCTGTTCTTCGGATCGATCAGACGGCCGTTCTTGATGTGAATGTTCATGCGTCTATCCCCACCAGAACCAAGGGCACTGCAGGTACTCCGCGCCCCTGTCGCACCGCGTTATAGAGATCATATTCATGGCAGTCTTCACTTGAATCCAAGTTGGGCAGCAATGACTTCATAGGGGAAATTTCTATGCCCACATCTATCTGATCGTCTACATAGAATGCCAAATGATTTGCAAACAGTTCGTGTGCAAGAAACGGTCGTTTGCCGAACTGTATCTCTACAGCAACGCGATCCTTGACGAAATATGATTGGTGGTCATGTTCATTTTGCAATGACCATCCCTGACGTTTCAACTCGTATGAAAGCCCGACTTGGGGAGTGGCCGCTACGGTATTTATAATTTGCTTATACGAATTAAGTTTATGAACAAGAAGAAACTCTTTTCCATTCAAGTGTGAGGAAATCTGCTGGATGTGCATTATTCGTAGCCGTCCAAGTGTGAGAATGAGGATTTTTTCTGTGGAAGAAGCCGATGAAACCAAGCGAAAATATTTCTATATTCAAGGAAAGTGCAAATCTGGTTTAGCCCGCTAGCCCTAAAGGTTGGTCGGTTAAGTTGGCGAACAAAAGCAGGGCGGCGCTCATCTTTGGCAATAATTTGGAAACTTTGATTTGAATCTGGCACTGCGAGGTGTACATCATTGAATCGCAGCAACGCTGAATAAATTGGTGTCGTATGCTCAACCTCAAATAATCTGCGCACCCGATTTGAACCCCTCTCCAACCATACAACATCTATTTCTTCCGCTACTGCCGAAATACAAGCAAGCTGAGCAGGCAATTCGCCCCGGTAAAAAATAGTTTTGTCTATTAATGTTTGGTCAAGTTTGCCACGGTCATTTTGGGGCACCCAAATATCGTATCCTTTTGCAGTGCCAATTGCTGAAAGAAGCGTCTGCACTTGTGAGTGCGATAGTTCTGGTACGGTTTCGGCATTAGTTGCTTTTAACAAATTAGATAATTGGCCCCAACCGAACATGCCTTCTAAATTGAACTTCCCGGCACGCGCTAGATAAAGCTCCGTGCTTTCCGCACCCAGCTGGACCTGCGCTTTATATTGACCATCCGCAGATGGTTCGGATGCTTTGAAGATTTGCTCATAAGCTGAAAATGGAACAAATAATGGTTCAACTTGATTCTCCCAAAGAAACACAAGAAAGGCTGGGCGTCCCTCAATATACTTCAAATCTTCTTTGCGGAGGCCGTAGAAGGTAACACCTCCTGGGTGTACCTTTGAATAACGAATATATATGCGAGCACAGTTGCTACCAATATCAAATAATGAGTTGCTATTGGACAACTTTGTGATGCTTCCAAATTTCTGGCGCAAATCAGCTAGGAATTTTTCTTTCGTAGGATTAGGCACGACTTGCTCCTGCTACAGCCACCATCATTTTGACCCCGCCAGCATACTCATCACCGCCATCCGCACTGCGATGCCGAAGGTCACCTGGGGCAGGATCACAGAATGCTTGCCGTCTGCCACGCTGGATTCGATCTCGATGCCGCGATTCATCGGTCCCGGATGCATCACGATCGCATCCGGCTTGGCATGGGCAAGCTTCTCCTCGGTCAGCCCGTAGTATTTGAAATATTCCTGCGCAGAGGGCAATGCCGCTCCTTGCATGCGTTCGTTCTGCAGCCGCAACATCATCACCACATCCACTTCCTTGAGCCCCAGAGCCATGTCGTGATAGACCTGCACGCCGAGATGCTCGCTCATGGTCGGCAGCAGGGTTTTGGGGGCGATAACGCGTATTTCAGGAACGCCCAGCGTGGTCAGCGCGTGTATCTGCGAGCGCGCCACACGCGAATGCAGCACGTCGCCGACGATGGCGACGCGCAAATTGTGGAATTCCTTTTTATAGTGGCGGATGGTAAACATGTCCAGCAATGCCTGTGTGGGATGGGCATGGCGGCCATCACCGGCATTGATGACGTGTATCTCCGGGGCGACATGGCGCGCGATAAAATGCGCCGCACCGCTTTGCGAATGGCGCACCACGAACATGTCGGCGTGCATCGCGCACAGGTTATCCACGGTATCCAGCAAAGTCTCTCCCTTGCTGGTGGATGACGAGCCGATATTCAGGTTGACCACATCCGCCGACAGGCGTTTGGCGGCAATTTCAAAAGTGGTGCGGGTCCGCGTGCTGTTCTCGAAGAACACGTTGAACACCGACTTGCCTTTCAACAACGGAACATTCCTGATATCCAGTCCATCGCTGACATCCACAAAGGATGCGGCTTTATCCAGAATGTCTCGCAGAATGGGCAATGGCAAACCCTCGGTGGAGAGAAGATGTTGCAGTTCGCCGTTCTTGTTCAGTTGCGGATTGTTCATGGACACCACCACAAATTAATTTTCCGGGCGAATCGCCGCGTCGCGTGCTCGCTCATTCCCTGTCTATCCATCTTGATATGCCTCGTCATTCGCTGCGCGGCTCCTTGCGGTGCCCGCGCGACGCGGTGGGGCGCAGCCCTCCGGTGCGGGAGCGCGAAGCAGCAGGCCTGCCCGCCCCAAATGCTTCGCATCGCCATGTCCAGCCTGCCATCCCGCAAAATAGAATTTCTAGTGGTGTCCAACTACAAGTATTCCTGCTGCGGATTCATCAAAGTAAGCCTGCAATATTTGCTGCGCGGCATATTGGTCGATCAGGTTCTTTTGCTTCATGCCGTGGATGCCCTCCTCGTTCAACTGCGCGCTTGCGGCGAGCGAAGTATAACGCTCATCCAGTAAAATCGTCGGCAAATTAAACCGCCCGTTAAGGCGGTTGGCGAAGCGGCGGCATAGCGCCGTCAGCTGGTGTGGCGTACCGTCGTCATTGCTCGGCAGTCCCACCACCAGTGCGCCGGGTTGCCATTCATTCAATAACACTGATATCGCCGCAAAGCGCGCCCCGGTCTTTTCTTCGTTGATGGTGGTCAAGGGGTAGGCACGGCGCAACAGCGTATTGCCCATGGCGATACCGATGCGTCTGGTGCCGAAATCGAATGCCAGTAAAGTGCCTGATGGTATTGGCGCATTCACAGAACTACTCCCAAAGTCCAACAACTTAGCCAGGCTAGGCGTGCGAGAAAAATCGCAGCGCCGCATATTGTATATATGTAAGCAAGATTTTTTGGGCACAACAACGCATGGCGACGTTGCTGGATTTTGGGTCAGGCATGTCCCGCATCCTCCACCAGCGAGCCGTAATCCACCCCAAGCAATGCCATCGCAGCCGACAGCCGTTCTTCGGGCGGCAGATCGAACAGTATATGTTCCGAAGCCGGCACGGTCAGCCAGATATTCTCGGTTATTTCATGCTCCAGTTGCCCCTGGTCCCAGCCTGCATAGCCCAGCGTAACGATCACATTACGCGGCCCCAGTCCCGCGCTCATCGCTTCAAGTATGTCCCTGGAGGTGGTCAGCGCCAGCTTGTCATTGATGGATAATGTTGATTCCCAATTCCCCGGCGTGTCATGCAACACGAAACCTCGCTCGGTTTGTACCGGACCGCCAAAATACACAGGCATTTTCACCAGCTCCGGCTGGTTCATGGCAATGTTGACCTGATCGAACATCTCGCCCAGCGTGAGACTGATCGGACGATTCACCACGATCCCCAAAGCCCCGTTCTCGTTGTGCTCGCAGATGTAAGTCAGCGTCCCGGCAAAGACACCCTCCTGCATGGCGGGCATGGCAATCAGAAAGTGATGTGTCAGATTGAATTCAGGCATGGCAACATTGTAGCCCCACGCGGCAGACGGCACAATTTTAATCGGTTCCCGCCTGCGCATTCCATCTACCCGGAAACTCACCCCCATGCACAGAAAAATGCCAATATCATGAAATCGGGATTTGAATTGGCCGGATAGCCATTTGCCACCCGTCAAACCGTGCTTTTATGCGCGACATGGTAGAATTCGCGACTTTCCAGTTTTCAATATCTTAGGAATCGCATCATGTTCTCCAGCAAAAACACCATCGCCCGTACCGACCCGGAACTTTGGGTAGCCATACAGAATGAAAACCAACGCCAGGAAGATCACATAGAATTAATCGCGTCGGAAAATTACACCAGCCCGGCGGTAATGGAAGCCCAGGGCAGCAAGTTGACCAACAAATATGCTGAAGGTTATCCGGGCAAGCGTTATTACGGCGGTTGCGAATATGTGGACGTGGCCGAACAGCTTGCGATAGATCGCGCAAAGGCACTGTTCCGCGCAGAATACGCCAACGTGCAACCGCATTCGGGTTCGCAGGCCAATCAGGCGGTATATATATCGGTCCTCAAGCCCGGCGATACGATCCTGGGAATGAGCCTCGCGCATGGCGGGCACCTGACCCACGGCGCATCGGTGAACATCAGCGGCAAACTGTACAACGCCATCCAGTACGGTTTGAACGAGAAGGAAGAAATCGACTATGACCAGGTGCAGGCACTGGCCCTGGAACACAAGCCAAAGATGATCGTTGCAGGCGCCTCTGCCTACTCGCTGGTGATCGACTGGAAACGTTTTCGCGTCATTGCCGACAGCGTTGGAGCCTATCTGTTCGTGGACATGGCACACTATGCTGGCTTGATCGCGGCAGGTATCTATCCAAGCCCGGTCGGCATCGCGGATTTCGTTACCACCACCACCCACAAGACGCTGCGCGGCCCGCGTGGCGGGCTGATTCTCGCCAAGGCGGAATTCGAGAAGGTGTTGAATTCGGCGATATTTCCCGCACTGCAGGGCGGCCCGCTGATGCATGTGATCGCGGCCAAGGCCGTGGCATTCAAGGAAGCCGCCGGCAAGGAATTCAAGATAGACCAGACACAGGTGGTGGACAACGCGCGCGTCATGGCCAAGGTACTGCAGGAGCGTGGTTTGCGCATCGTATCCGGCCGTACCGACAGCCATTTGTTCCTGGTGGACTTGCAGGCCAAGCACATCACCGGCAAGGAAGCCGAAGCTGCTCTGGGACGCGCGCACATCACCGTGAACAAGAACGCCATTCCCAACGATCCGCAAAAGCCGTTCGTCACTTCCGGCATACGTATCGGCAGCCCGGCCATGACCACGCGCGGTTTCAAGGAACTGGAAGCGGAAAAACTGGCCCACCTGATCGCCGATGTGTTGGACGCACCCAACGACGATACGGCGATTTCACGCGTGGTCGGTGAAGTGAAAAAACTGACCGCACGGTTTCCTGTGTACGGGGACTAAGCAAACGCAACACATGATCGGGAAGCCGCATCCGGGTTGCGCAGTAGATTTATAGAGGTATTCGATGAAATGTCCTTTCTGCAAAGGCGACAAAACCCAGGTGGTTGACACCCGCGAAAGCGAGGACGGCGACAGCATACGCCGCCGTCGCCGCTGCCTGACCTGCGACAAACGCTTCACCACTTACGAAATGATAGAGTTGCGCATGCCCCAGGTGGTCAAACAGAACGGGATGCGCAGCGAATTTGACGAGGAAAAATTACGCACCAGTTTCAAGCGCGCATTGCACAAGCGCCCCGTCTCCGCCGAACTGGTCGATGCGGCGATCGACAATGTCACCCAAACTCTCCATGCTTTGGGTGAACGCGAAATCGGCTCGCGTCAGGTCGGCGAATTGGTGATGAAAGAATTGCTCAAGCTCGACAAGGTTGCCTATATCCGTTTCGCATCGGTTTACAAGAGTTTCCAGGATGTCGGTGATTTTACCGAGGCGGTCGAAGCTGTCCGCAAATCGCCGGCACGAAAAGCCGGCAGCCGCGGCAACAGGAAGGCCTGACATATGTTCGTTGCGCCGGATGACCGCCGGATGGACAGCCGATGGATGGCGCACGCGCTGCGATTGGCCGAGCAGGGCTTATACGGAACCAGCCCGAATCCGCGGGTAGGCTGCGTGCTGGTGGCGGGTGAAACGATCATTGGCAGCGGCTGGCATCGGCGCGCCGGCGAACCGCATGCCGAGGTGCTTGCCTTGCGCGAGGCGGGAGACAAGGCGCGCAACGCGACTGCCTATGTGACGCTGGAACCGTGCAGTCACCACGGCAGGACGCCACCCTGTGCCGATGCATTGATTGCGGCCGGCATCACGCGGGTGGTGGTTGCGGTACAGGATCCGAACCCGAAAGTTGCGGGCGCAGGCATTGTTAAGTTGCGCAGCGCCGGCATCGCGGTTGACTGCGGTTTGATGGAATCGGAAGCACGCGAATTGAACATCGGATTTTTCGCGCGCATGACGCGCGGCACGCCCTGGCTGCGCAGCAAGATTGCAGCAAGCCTGGACGGACGGACGGCGCTGGCAAACGGTGCCAGCAAGTGGCTCACCGGCGAATCCGCGAGGCTTGATGTACAACACTGGCGCGCCCGTTCCTGCGCGGTATTGACCGGGATCGGTACCGTACTCGCGGACGATGCGCGCCTGAATGTGCGCGAGATAGAAACGCCGCGGCAACCGCTGATTGTGGTGCTGGATAGCCAATTGCGCATACCGCTAGCCGCGCGCATTCTGTCGGGTGGCAAGGTGTTGATCTATACCGCCGTGCATGACGCCGAAAAGCGCGTCACTCTGGAAAATCTGGGCGTATCGGTTTGCGTGTTGCCGGATGGCACAGGTCGGGTAGATTTGACAGCGATGCTTGGCGACCTGGCTAACCGGGGTTGCAACGAAGTGCTGCTGGAAGCGGGCAGCACATTGAACGGGGCATTGCTGCGCGAGGGTCTTGTGGATGAGTTGTTGTTGTACGTCGCGCCGCAATTGCTGGGCGATGGGGCGCGCGGCATGGCAAAATTGGGCGAGTTGACCGGTCTGGATCAGCGCATTGATTTGAAATGGCAGGATGTGCGGCAGGTCGGGAACGATTTGCGCATAACAGCAAAGGTAAAAAATGTTTAGTGGGATCATTGCCGATGTCGGGCATATATCTGAAGCAAGCGATCGTGATGGCGGTTTGCGTCTGGTGATCGCAACCGGCACGCTGGACCTGGGCGATGTGCGGATCGGTGACAGCATCGCGGTGAACGGGGTGTGTCTGACTGTTGTTACGATCGGGGGGAAATCATTTACCGTCGATGTTTCGCGCGAAACACTGAATTGCACCGAGGGACTGGAAGCAATCGGTGCACAGGTGAATCTGGAAAAGGCATTGCGACTGGCTGACAGACTGGACGGACACCTGGTCAGCGGCCATGTCGATGGGGTGGGCGAAGTCATTGAATTTTCCGATCTGGGTGAAAGCTGGAAACTGGAGATACGCGCGCCTCGGGTATTGGCCAAATACATTGCGATCAAAGGCTCGATCACCATCAACGGTGTCAGTCTGACCATCAACCGGGTGGCTGATATTGAATCCGGGGAATGCGAGTTCAGCGTCAACCTGATCCCGCACACGCTGGCGATGACCAACCTGAAAAACCTGCATGCGGGCAGCCGGGCCAATCTTGAAATCGACTCGATCGCGCGCTATGTGGAACGAATGATGCAGACCAGCAAAACAGAAGCACTTGAGAAAGCACAAGGAAAATGACCGGAATATCACCCCTGCAGGAAATTATCGAAGAAATACGCGCCGGACGCATGGTCATCCTGGTGGATGAAGAAGACCGTGAGAATGAGGGCGACCTGGTGTTTGCCGCCGAATTCGCCACGCCTGAAAAAATCAACTTCATGGCCAAACATGGCCGCGGACTGATCTGCCTGACTCTGACCGAAGCCCACTGCCAACAGCTTAACCTGCCGCTGATGGTGCGCGAGAACGGTTTGGCGTTGGCGACCAACTTCACGCTATCGATCGAAGCCTCGAGCGGGGTGACCACCGGTATCTCGGCAGCCGATCGTGCCCGCACTGTGCTGGCTGCCGCGGCGAAAAACGCAAAACCGGCCGATATCGTTCAACCCGGCCATATTTTCCCGTTGCGCGCTCAAAATGGCGGGGTACTGGTGCGCGCCGGACATACCGAGGCGGGATGCGATCTGGCTCATTTGGCCGGACTGACACCGGCTTCGGTGATCTGCGAAATCCTCAAGGAAGACGGCGAGATGGCGCGCCTGCCCGATTTGATCACCTACGCCAAACAGCACGGACTCAAGATCGGCACGATCGCCGATCTGATTGAGTACCGCAGCCAGCACGAAAAGCTGGTCGAGCGTGTGGCGCGGCGCAGGGTGCAAACCGCTTACGGCGAGTTCGAACTGGTCACCTACGTGGACAAGACCACGCAACGCACCCATCTCGCGCTGGTAAAGGGCGATGTTGCCCATGATGCCGAGACTCTGGTGCGTGTGCACGAACCCCTGTCGATAATGGATTTTCTGGAGCAGACCGATCATGCGCATTCCATCAGCGTGAATCATGCGATGCAGAAGATCGGTCAATCGTCGGCAGGCGTGCTGGTATTGCTGCATCGCGGTGAAACAGCGCAGGATTTGCGTGCGCGCGCCGCACTCGAAGCAGACATGCAGCAAACCGCACAGTGGGATCCGCGCAGCTACGGCATCGGCGCGCAGATACTGCGCGACCTCAATGTCGGCAAGATGCGCCTGTTGGCGACGCCGCACAAGATGCCCAGCATGGCGGGTTTTGGATTGGAAGTGGTCGGTTATGCCAGCCACGTTTAGCAGTATTTTGAACAGGAAAGACACACAATGAAAGAACTGGAAAAGAATCTGAATGGCGCCGGGCTGCGCATCGGCATCGTGCAGAGCCGCTTCAACACCGAGGTGTGTGAGGGTTTGTTGGGTGCATGCCACGCGCAATTGGTGCAACAGGGTGTGCGCGATGATGACGTCACACTTGTGACCGTGCCCGGCGCGCTGGAAATCCCACTGGTGCTGCAACGCATGGCACAGAGCGGGAAGTTTGACGCATTGATTGCATTGGGAGCGGTGATACGCGGCGATACCTATCATTTCGAGGTGGTATCCAACGAATCGGCGCGTTGTGTCGGCGAAGTGCAACTGCATACCGGCGTACCGATCGCCAACGCAATACTGACCACCGATACCGACGAACAGGCGATAGCACGCATGCACGTCAAGGGCAGTGAAGCGGCACTGGTGGCGATTGAAATGATCAACCTGTTGCGTGGACTGGCATGAGCACCGACGGAATGGATGACAAAAAAATACCCTCCGGTGAAATCAAGAAATCCCCGAACAGGAGCCCGCGCCATCGCGCCCGCGAACTTGCCTTGCAGGGCATCTATCAATGGCGCATCACCCGAGGTGATGAAGCCAAAATCGAAAAGCAGATCCACGCGGAAAAAAATATCGGCCGTTATGACAAGGAATTGTTTTCCAAATTGTTGCGCGGTGCATTGAGCCAGCACGCGGACCTGGAGGCACTGATCGCTCCCCACCTGGACAGGCCGCTGGACGAACTCAGCCCTGTGGAATTCGCGGTGCTGCTGTTGGGCGCATTTGAATTATCCGGACACCTTGAAGTGCCCTACAAGGTCATCATCAACGAAGCTGTCGAGCTTGCCAAAACCTTTGGCGGCACCGACGGCTACAAATTCGTCAACGGCGTGCTGGATAAACTTGCGCCGCAATTGCGCGCCCTGGAATTTTCGGCGCGCGCATCCTGAAGCGGTATTCCCGCATGACAGAATTTGACCTGATCCGCCGCCACTTCACCCGCGCCACGCCGAACGCCCTGCTCGGTATAGGCGATGATGCCGCGCTGCTAAAGGTCAGCAATGGCAATGTGCTGGCGGTATCCAGCGACATGCTGGCAAGCGGCACGCACTTCTTACCCGATGCCGACCCGTTCCTGCTGGGACACAAAACGCTGGCCGTGAATCTGTCCGACATGGCCGCCATGGGCGCGACGCCCCGCTGGGCGACATTGGCAATCGCGTTGCCCGACGCGGATGAAGCATGGCTGGAAAGTTTCAGCGCGGGCTTCTTCGCATTGGCGCAACAACACGGTGTCGAACTGGTCGGTGGTGATACCACGCGCGGGCCGCTCAATCTGTGCGTGACAATATTGGGGGAAGTGCCCGCACAACAAGCATTACAGCGCAGCGGCGCACAGATCGGCGATGAGGTTTGGGTGTCCGGAACACTGGGAGATGCCGCGCTGGCGCTGGCCCACCTGCAGGGGCGCGTTGCATTGTCCGCAGGAGAGCTTGCCGCCTGTGCGCAAGCTTTGCACCAGCCACAGCCACGTGTCGCGCTGGGCCTGGCACTGCGCGGCATCGCCAACAGCGTGATCGATATTTCCGACGGCTTGCTCGCCGATCTCGGGCATGTACTCGATGCTTCGCATGCGGCCGCGGAAATCGACATGGCATTGTTACCTGCTTCTTCGATCATGCGTGCTTATATGACGTTGCCCCTGGGAGAACAATGCGCCTTGTCCGGCGGAGATGATTACGAATTATGTTTTACCGCATCGGCCGCCCGACATGCCGAAATCTCGACCCTCGGCATCCGGCTCGCATTGCCGCTGACCTGCATCGGAAAAATTGTTGCGGGCAGCGGCTGCATCGTGCACGATGCGGCGGGAAACAAACTCAATCTTGGAAACAACGGCTATGAACATTTCAGATAAAACCCGGGTTGGACCGGGCTGGGTTGAACCCGGCTGGCGACTGTTGTTCAGCCATCCCGCGCATCTGCTTGCATTCGGCTTCGGCAGCGGCCTGGCGCGCAGGGCCCCCGGCACGTTCGGCACTCTGGTCGCTTTTCCGCTGTACTGGCTGCTTGCACCGCTGCTGTCGAATGTATCGTTCATTATCCTGTTGATCCTGGCCTTTGCGCTCGGCGTGTGGATCTGCAACATCACCGGCAAAGCTTTGGGAGTCTCGGATTATGGCGGCATCGTATGGGACGAGATCGTGTCCTTCATGCTGGTATTGTTTTTTACTCCCCCCGGCTGGTACTGGTCGTTGCTGGCCTTTGTGCTGTTCCGCATCTTCGACATCGTCAAACCTCCCCCGATACGCTACTTCGACAGCAACTGGCATGGCGGGCTGGGCGTGATGTTCGACGACCTGCTTGCCGCCGGTTATGCATTGATGTGCCTTGCCTTGGTCAAAAGTGCGTTGATATGAACCGCTCTGCCACGGCATTGTTTTGTGCTGTGTTGCTGGGTTTGAACGGGCCGGCTTGCGGCGATATCCCGGCACCGGACACAGAACAGGAATTTTCCGCCAGGGTGATTGCCGTGCTGGATGGTGACACCGTGCTGATACTGCACAAGGCAGCGACACCACCGGCGTCCTCCGTGCAGGCGCGGCACGCGGGCGGACTGATGAAAATTCGGCTGGCCGAAATAGACGCACCGGAAAAAGCGCAGGATTTCGGTGCGGCATCGCGCAACGCGCTGACGGAAATGGTGTTGCACAGGCAAATATGGGTATACACGCTGGCGGTGGATAAATACGGACGCACCGTCGCCCTGCTGAAAGTGAATGGTATCAGCGTCAACGAGGAAATGGTGCGGCGCGGCATGGCCTGGGAATATTCCCACTATCACAGCGACCGCCGCTACATCGCGCTACAGAACGAAGCACGGCAGGCCGGACGCGGCTTGTGGGCGCAGCATGATCCCACACCGCCCTGGGAGTGGCGCAAGCAGCATGCAGCGGTATCGGATATGTCAGTGTTGCCCGCACCGGGCGATTACACCTGCGGCAGCAAACAACATTGCTCACAGATGCGTTCCTGCGACGAGGCCCATTATTACCTCACCGCCTGCGGCATGAAAGCACTGGATCCGAATGGCGACGGTGTGCCCTGCGAGGAACTGTGCGCGAGTGGCAGGTAAAAGCAGGCGTCCCGGTACACCCGATCAGAATTCCACCACGCGGCATTCCTGTGCATCACAGCGCAATGCCGCAGCTCCCTGATCCCAGTCGCTTAACACCCAGCGTTCGCAGATGTGTCCATCCACGCTGTGCTCGTGACGATTGGGACGGTGGGTATGGCCGTGTATCAGCCGCGGATAGCCATACTCCCGCAGCAGTGCGGCGACCGCATCGTCGCTCACATCCATGATCGCGGTGTCCTTGCGCTGTTTGGCAGAAGTGCTTTGCCGGCGCAACAGTTCTATGTAGGCTTTGCGTTCCGCGAGCGGCTGTGCCAGGAAGTTTTCCTGGAACGCCGCATCATGCACCTCGACGCGGAATTTTTGATATTCGACATCGTCGGTGCACAGTGTGTCGCCATGGCTGATCAAAGTGGGGGTGCCATACAGGTCCAGCAGGGTAGGATCCGGCAAGAGTTTGGCATGACAGGACTGCGCAAGCGCATCGCCCATCAGCAGATCGCGGTTGCCATGCATCAAATAAACATCGGTGCCGTGTGCTGCGAGCCCATGCAATGCGCTGATTACCCGGGCGTGAAACGGGTCATGCAGGTCGTCGTCGCCCGCCCAGTATTCGAACAGATCGCCGAGAATATAAAGCGCCTCGGCTTGCGGCGCGAGTGTAACAATGAAGCGCTGGAACACCTCCATGCTGCGCGGATGGTCGGCACTGAGATGCAAATCTGAAATGAACAGGGTGTGGGGCATAAAAAAACGGCGCTTGAAGCGCCGTTGTCCGGGTTATTTCACCACTTCTGCGCTGGTGATTATGACGTCTTCCAGCGGCACATCCTGGGAGCCGGAACGATTTCCGGTCTTTACGTTGCGTATCGCATCCACCACTTCCTTGCCATCCACCACTTTGCCGAATACGCAGTAGCCCCAGCCATCCTGCCCGGGATAATTGAGGAAGCCATTGTCGTTGACGTTGATGAAAAATTGCGCGGTGGCGGATTGCGGGTCAGAGGTACGTGCCATCGCGACGGTGTATTTGTCATTCTTCAAACCGTTTGCGGCCTCGTTCTGAATCGGCGCATTGGTTTTCTTCTGTTTCATGCCCGGCTCGAAGCCGCCGCCCTGGATCATGAAGTTGCTGATCACACGGTGAAAAATGGTGCCGTTGTAAAAGCCGCTGTTCACATATTCGAGGAAATTCTTGACGGTAATCGGTGCTTTTTCAGCGTCCAGTTGCAGTGTGATGGCGCCTTTGTTGGTGTGCAGTTTGACCATGGTTTTATTGCCCTTTGTTGAATTGATATTTGTGGTTGAAGAATAGGAAGATTGCATTGTGCTGCACAGCAGCAAAGTGAACAATGCGGTAAACAGATGCTTCATGTCATGCGGCTCCTTCGTAGATTATTTTCCAGCCCTTGTCCTGTTTGATCCAGTATTGGCGTTTCTTCATCCGGTTGGACAGATTGCTGCTACTGTAATCCTGCTCGAAGTCTACTACCACCAAATCGGACTGTTCCGGATAAACGAACATGCTGATATCCGTGATGCCCACCTTGATCCACGACTTGCCGCTGTTAACCAGATGTTTTTGTTTCACCCATGCAGTGTAATCCATGTTGTTGCTGGAAAAATCCGACGCGTAATGTTTGAGATAAGCATCCGTGTCGAGGCTGGCCCAATCCTTGCGCCATTGTTCAACTTGTTGCAGCAGGCTGGCATGATCGATTTGATCCTGTTCGCTGCTCCATGCCATCTGATTGGTGATAATGACCGGCGTGATACCGACCTGCACATAAGGTGCCAATTTTTCCAGATCGGCATTTGCCAATACGACACAACCGTTGCTGGCGCGCGGAGGACGGCTATAAGTGCCGCTGGGTGTGCCATGCAACCAGATGCCGCTTCCGGTACGTTTGTTTCTGTGATCCCATTCGTTAGGGTAACTGAGCGGGTAGGCTGCATCGCCATATATATCGGCAAGCTGCTTTTTGAGCAATTCCGCTTTTATGAAATACACGCCTATCGGGGTGCGCTGATCGCCCGAGTAAAACTTGTCGGCACCCAGCTTGCCGATCGTGACATAAAAGTCGGTGACATAGCGGGGTTCGCCATCCATGTTTTCATATACGAATAGTGTGGAACGACTGGTGTCAACCACCAGTGCGTACTTCTGTTGCGCATCCATCTGCCACAGAAAACGCGGCCTGAGTTTCGAATCCGACTGGGATAACACACGCTGCAGACGCACCCGCGCCTCGTCGCGCAGGTCCCTGATTTCATCGTGCGGGGCATTTGCCACACTACCGAAATTATTGATCACGCCCGCATGTGCCATCAGCAGATCGCCCTTGACCAATTGCGCAAGCCTGAAATCCGGAGTAACCCGCAACAGCTTGTCCACCTCGCTGAGCGCTACATCAAGGTGATTATCATTGATGGCTTGCAGGCTTTTTACCAGCTGCATTTCCACGTTTGGCAATGCCGACCCGGCGAGCGCCATGCCCGGCAGGAAACTGCACAGCGACAAAATCATCAGTACGGGTTTCAGCATGATTACCTGCTGCGCTCTTCCTGAATCAGCCACTTGTCGCCGGCCTTAACCATCAACAGGATTTTGTGGCCGGAAGCTTTAAAGTTGCTGGCCCGGTAGGTCTGGTAGTACTTTACCGTGGCATGCGCACTGTCGGCTAAAGATATACTCCCGATACGGACGCCTACATGGATGAATTTTGGCGCGCCGAGGCGTTCCCTGCGCATGGCTTCCCAGGCTGTGCGGGTTTCGCCGCCCGGCGTTTTGAAATCATGCGCGTAGAACGACAGGTATAGTCCCGTGTTTTGCGACGACCATGCTTTCGCCCAGGCCATGACAATTTGCGCGATTTCCGCTTTGTAGTCTTTCTTGATGGCGGGTTCGGTGACAACCTTTTCTTCCGCCGGGGCTTTGGTTTCTGCTTTGGCTGTTGTCACAGTTGTTACTGGTGGGGTTGGTGCTGTTACTGCTGGTGCTGGTGCTGCTGGCGCAGTTACAGATGCCGTAACTACAGATGCGGCCGGAGTTGGTTCTGGCTGATTTGCCACGGCAGCTGCTTCGACCCTGGCTGATGCAGACACTGCAACCGTGTTCTGGACAGGCGCGTTTTGCGCAACGACGGTTTCATTATTGCGTGTGTCGCCGGCAAACAGATGCTGAATCATTGCCAGCTTGGTTTGCGTCGCGGTGTTGCTGTGATCCAGTTGCAAAGCGCGGTCATATGCCTGACTGGCCATCTTTGCATATATGTCACCGAGATTCTCGTGTGCGGTCGCATAACTGGGATGGGTGCTTATCGCCTTTTCCAGCAATTGTTTGGCTTTGTCGTATTTACCCTGGCCGGCATACAGCACGGCGAGATTGTTATAGGGCTCAGGCAGGTCCGGGTAATCATCGGTCAAAGCGGAAAACATCTTGATGGCATCGGCGGTCTTGCCCTGCTCGGTGAGTATCAGCCCCTTGAGGAACCGTGCTTGCGCGTCTTTCGGCTTGCTGACGAGATAATTATTGACCTTTTCCAGCGCCTGGCTGCGCTGGCCTTGCTTGAACAGCAGGTTGGCATCAGTCATTTCATCGGCATGCGTAACCGGACTGGCACACAACAGCAACACGCTGGCGAGCAGCGCGGCAAGGCGGGAAAAATGCTGGGCAATATTCATAATGGTTCAGTTCCGGGTGACTTGACACAATTCCGCGACACTCTCCGAATGGGCGTAATTGTTCGAATTGGGGCCGATTCTACCAAATAAACGTCACATTTTCACAGTTAATGTCTACCCGAGGCTGCGCCCGATTTCGGTTAAAATCCCCGCGCCTGTCGTTACTTTATACAAAATGGAAATATCCCTAATATGAGCAGTACGCCACAACCCGCCTCGTCCAACTTCATCCGCACGATCATCGATGCCGATCTTGCCAGCGGCAAACACCGCAGCATCGTCACCCGCTTTCCGCCCGAACCGAACGGTTATCTGCATATCGGCCATGCCAAATCGATTTGCCTGAATTTCGGTTTGGCCCTGGATTATCAGGGCAAGTGCCATCTGCGTTTCGACGACACCAATCCTGAAAGGGAAAGCGAAGAGTACGCGTTATCCATACAGGACGATGTGCGCTGGCTGGGTTTCCAGTGGGATGGCGAGGTACGCTGGGCATCAGATTATTTTGAGCAGCTTTATCAATACGCGGTTGAATTGATCAGGCAGGGCAATGCTTATGTGGACGACCTCACCCCGGAACAGATGCGCCAGTATCGCGGTACGCTGACTCAACCCGGAACAAACAGTCCGAGACGTGATAGCAGCGTGGAGGACAATCTCTCCCGGTTCGAAGAGATGCGTAAAGGTAAGCTTGAAGACGGTTCCATGGTGTTACGCACAAAGATCGACATGACTTCGCCCAACATGAACATGCGCGACCCGGTGATCTATCGCATCCGTCGCGTGCACCACATTCGCACCGGCGACAGATGGTGCATCTATCCGATGTACGATTACACCCATTGCATTTCGGATGCGCTGGAAGGCATCACCCACTCGCTGTGCACGCTGGAATTCGAGGATCATCGCCCACTCTACGACTGGGTGCTGGACAACATCACGATACCCTGCCATCCGCGCCAGTATGAGTTTTCGCGACTGGAATTGCATTACACCATCACCAGCAAGCGCAAGCTCCTGCAACTGGTAAACGAGGGGCGCGTGTCCGGCTGGGATGATCCGCGCATGCCCACCATCATCGGCATGCGCCGCCGTGGTTACACCCCGGAAGGCATACGCGAATTTGCAAAACGGATCGGCGTTTCCAAAAGTGACAACACTGTTGATATGGCCGTGCTTGAATCGGCTATCCGCGAGGATCTTGAAAGCAGGGCCGCACGTGTGATGGCGGTGATCAATCCGTTAAAGGTGGTGATAACGAATTTCGTGCAGGGACAAACCGAATCGCGCGAGGCGGGCTTCCATCCGCAGCATCCCGAGTTCGGCTCGCGTATCGTGCCATTCGGCAGAGAAATCTGGATCGAGGCGGATGACTTCAGCGAGGCTCCGCCAACCGGCTGGCAGCGCCTGACCGTGGGGGGTGAAGTGCGTCTGCGGTATTCCCACGTGATGCGCTGCGATGAAGTAATCAGGGATGACGGCGGCAATGTGGTAGAACTGCGCTGTTCGATAGATCCGGAAACGCTGGGCAAGAATCCGGTGGGGCGCAAAGTAAAGGGCGTGATCCACTGGCTGTCCTGTGCAGATGCGCTGGCGGCCGAGATACGTTTGTATGACCGGCTGTTCACCGTGCCGGAGCCGGATGCTGACAGAGAAATCGACTTTTGCACTTACCTGAATCCCGATTCCCTGACCACGGTGCAAGGCTGGGTGGAGGCATGCGTTAAAGAGGCTGCGCCGGAAACCCGTTACCAGTTCGAGCGGCTCGGCTATTTCTGTGCCGACCGTCGCGATCACCGCCCCGGAAAACCGGTGTTCAATCGCACCGTCACGCTGAAGGATTCCTGGACGAAATAACGGTACGTTTTCCCCGCAGCCATGCCCCCGCGAGCATCAGTATGATCAACAGCCATACCGCCGCATTGCCCCAGCGCACATAGGGCGTGGAACCCTGATAACCCTGCGCCGTACCGAGCAGCACCCCCTCCACGTGCTGCGGCAATTGCTGCAATATTTTTCCATCTGCGCCTATTATTGAGGTGACGCCGGTATTGGTGGCTCGCAGCATCATGCGGCCCGTTTCCATCGCGCGCATTTGCGACATCTGGTTGTGTTGCGCGGCCGCGTAGGAATGCCCATACCATGCGTCATTGGTGAAGTTGGCCAGCAGCGTGGCCTGCGGCAGGGCAAGAATGATCTCTTCGCCGAACACATCTTCATAGCAGATGTTGACCGCGACATGCTGTCCGGCAACATAGAGCGGCGTCTGCATCTTATCGCCCCGTGCCAGGTCGCCCATCGGGATGTTGAGCACGTCATTGATGAACCAGCCCAACAATGGCCTCAGTGGGATAAATTCGCCGAACACCACCAGATGATGCTTGCGGTACTGCTGTTCCGCGTCGACACCCAATGAAAAGACACTGTTGTAATAACTGTCATGCTCACGCTCAAACACACCGATCAGATCATCCCCGTGATTTTGCACGGCATGGCTGCGCAGTTGCCCGATCAGGTCTTGCGGGATTTCATGGCGCAGCATCGGGAAAGCGGTTTCCGGCAACAGTGCAAGGCGCACATTGGTCTGCAGCACCAGACGACGATATGTATCCATAGTGCCCGCCAGCGCATCTTCGTTGAACTTGAGATTCTGCGCGATGTTGCCCTGTACCAGTGCCACGCTGAACGGTTCACCTTCAGGCCGGGTCCAGCTCACCGTGCGCAACAGCGCACCGGCTCCCCATAACAACAGCAAAATGGCCAATGCCAACTTGCCCTGCCGGGTCCAGCGCGCATTGATCAGACTGGCCAGCAGACCTGCACTGTGCGCCGCGACCAGCGATACGCCATACACACCGAACAGCGGCGCATAGCCGGCCAGCGGACTGCCACTGTGCGCATAACCCAGGGTCAGCCATGGGAAACCGGTGAAGATCATGCCGCGCAGCCATTCGACCGACACCCATGCCGCCGGCATCAACAGCACGGTGCGCAAACCCTGCGCGGCTGGAAATCGCGCCTGTACATAACCGGCCAACGCGGTGAACAGCGCAAGGAATGCAACGAATAGTGCCGTGGCAGGCAGCGCCAACAACATCGACATGTCCCCGTATTCGTGCAGCGCGACATAAATCCAGCTGATGCCGGAACCGAACAGCCCCAAACCGAACGCGAATCCCAGCCATGCCGCGTTACGCGGCGTGCCTGCACGCTGCCAAAGCGCAAACAGGACAGCGAGGGCCAGCACCGGGATCGGAAAAATCCCGAACGGTGCGAAGCCGAACACGCAGATCAACCCGGCGAACAATGCCCATAAATGATCGTTCTTCAATAAGCCCATACTGATCCACTGATTTTCAAAACCCGTGCAGCATAACCGATTCATCACACACGCTGCCAACCGGCACACCATGCCGGTAAATGCCGGGTGCGGCAATATGCCGCAGAGTGTGGCATTGATTGCTCTATATAATTTTGGCCGTCAACAACAAAAAGGGGAAATGCATGCACGCCACCTCCCGTATCCGCACGTCTTTCCGGGTTATCGTTTCCGCTGCTCTCGCCCTGCTGCCGCTTTTCGCGATAAGCAATGCTCTGGCCTGCGCGGCCTGCGGTTGCACACTTTCCAAGGACTGGGGGACACAGGGAATCAGCACGACCCCCGGTTTCAGCGCCGACCTGTCCTTCGATTACATCAACCAGAACCAGTCGCGATATGGCTCGGGCACTGCATCCCCTACACAGATCAATAATCTCTGGCAAGCAGGCCAGGAAATCGAGGATTACACCACCACGCGCACAACCACCGCTACGCTAAACTACACCAGCGATGCATGGGGAGTAATCGCCCAGCTTCCATTCGTTCAGCGGACACATGGCACATATGGCAACAATGGCGCCAGCGCATCCAATTCCCCTGATTACACCAGTTATGCCTCGTCATCCGATAACAGTATCGGTGACGCCCGTATCATCGGAAAATATACCGGCTTCTCCGCCGACAAGACCGCCGGAATCATTGCCGGAATCAAGCTGCCGACCGGCAGCACCAACGCGAACTTCAACGACGGTGTCACTCCCCTGGATCCCAGCCTGCAAATCGGCACCGGTTCGACCGATGTCATTCTGGGTGGATTCCTTACCGGATCTTTTGAAAAGTATGGTTGGTTCGCACAGGGTACCGTGCAACATGCCGTTGCAACAAAATCCTTCTCGGGTGCCGACTATCATCCGGGTGATACCTATGCACTGAACACCGGCATACGCTATGCAAAATTCGGTGCCAAATTCACCCCCATGCTGCAACTCAACTACATCCATCGCCAGCCTGATACGGGGGCAGCAGCCACTCCGGCCGATGCACTCACCGGTGGCGCGGCAACCGGCGGCACACTGGTGTATCTTGCACCCGGCGCCTTGTACCGGGTTGGTGGCGGGACCTCCGTTTACGGTTTCGTCCAACTGCCCGTCTATCAATACGTCAACTCCCTGCAGTTAAACCCGCGTTATACTATGACACTGGGAATTTCGTATTCCTTTGAATAATCCTGCAGGAAGGCAACCGGCAAAGATGAAAGTTCCGAAAAAAATCGCTTCATTGCACAAAGCAACAACACTCGCTGCGCTCATGCTTTTGTTCGGCCTTGCTCAAGCAGCATGGGCCGGCGACTGGAACCTCAAGAGCAGGGACGGCGCCGATTACACGCTGTCCGGACTGCATGGCAAGTGGGTGCTGGTCAACTTCTGGGCGCCCTGGTGTCCGCCCTGCCTGCAGGAAATGCCAGATCTCAATGCGTTGCAGCAACAGCACAAGGATTTGCAGGTGATCGGCGTGGCGGTGATGTATGAAAGCCGCAAGAAAGTGATGGACGTGGTCAACAAGCAATTCATCTCCTACCCCATTGTGTTCGGAAATGAAGACACGGCCGGAGATTTCGGCGGGCTGGATGGTTTGCCTACCAGCTTTCTGTATACACCCTCCGGCAAACTGGTCGGCCATCACCAGGGTATCCTGACGCAAAGTGATCTCAAACAGGTCATGGCACAAAAGCCGGATGCCGCAACCCTGTTCCGCCGTTGATGCTATGCATCCAAGGTTTTTGTAAGATGGAAAAATAAACAAGGCGGCCCGGGCCGCCTTGTTTTGCAGCGATACAGACAAGTATTCAATCCATCTTCATTTTCATCTGTTCGCCGTCGTGTGATGTAGCACGGGTTGCAGTCAGCGACATCACTTCGGCCATGCTCTTGATTTTTACCAAACGATGCTTGTTCACCTTGATGCTCAGCGTCAACGGCACCCTTTCGCCTTCCTTCAGCGGGGCTTTCAACCCAACCAGCATCAAGTGATAGCCGTTCTCGCCCAGATTCATCGTCTTGCCGGCAGGCAGTTCGATAGACTTCACCTGGCGCATCGCCATCATGCCGCCCTCGGACTTCATGCTATGCAGTTCTGCACTCCTGGCAGCCGGTGTGGACACGCCGACCAGTGTGGCAGCCTGCTCGCTGGTGATCGACAAATCTACGGCCGCCAGATTTTGTCCGGGGGCGGTGGCACGCACCCAAGCACCGCTGACCTTGATGACTCCTGCATCACCGGCAGCAAAACTGGCGAAGCTGACTGACAATGCTGCGGCCAGTAAAACAAATCGATATAAATTTCTCATGGTTTCTTTCTTTCCGTTTAATGTCAGCGACAAAGCATGTCCACCTGGGCTGAAAAGTAAAAAAACCAAAACGCGGCATCATACCGGGAGGAGGGCACACCGAATTCCTCAACCGCCCAAGGAGGATGGACGGCTGTATTCATCAAGTGTGCAACACCGCGATTTGGCGGGAGTGATTATTTCGCATATAACCGTGCATGGGAATGCGACATGATGCCGCACCAAGTCTTGCCGATCCTGTTTGGGTGCAACATGAACGTGCTCAGCGCCCTGCCACGGTCATAAACGACAACTTGCCCACCCCTGCATGCTGCGCTATCGCGATCAGTTCAGCCACGCGCCCGTAAGGTACCGCCTTGTCGGCCTCAACCTGCACCTGGAATTCGGGGTCGGCTGCGCGCTGTTTCAGCGTACCTGCCAGATGCGAGTCGTCCAGCACGTATCCATCCAGATCAATATTCCCTTGTGCATCCACCGTCAGGTGCACATGAGGCGGGGTTTTGCCGGATGCCACCGCCGCAGTTTTGGGTAGTGTGATCTTGAGCGACTGCGGCGCGAGCAAGGGCGCGGTGATGATGAACACCACCAGCAGCACCAGCATCACGTCCACCAGCGGCGTGACATTGATCTCGCTCATCATTTCCTGTTGTGGTGAAGAATTGCCGAATGACATGATGGCCTAATCACAGCTTGAAATTATGTTTCAGCGCCAGCCGCATGAAGTCGTGCGCGAAGTTCTCCAGTTCGGTAACTTTCACGCGCAGGCGGCGCAGGAAAAAGTTGTAGGCCAGTACTGCGGGCAGCGCGGTGGCGATGCCGATGGCGGTGGCGATCAGCGCTTCGCCAATCGGTCCGGCGACTACGTCCAGACTGGCCGAGCCGCTGTGGCCGATGTCCTTTAGCGCGTGCATGATGCCCCATACCGTGCCGAACAGGCCGACGAAAGGCGCGGTCGAACCTATCGTCGCCAGCTCCGTGAGACCGCGTTCGTGATACCGCTGGATGTTCTGCAACTGCTGGCGCAACATGCGTTCCAGCACTTCCTGCGGTGCGCCCAAATGTTTCAAGTCTTGCTGTTCCGCACTTAAATTTTTCACCTCGGCAAAACCCGCCTGTCCCAGCCGCGCCAAATCACCCTCACCTTGCCGCGCCACTTCCGCCGCCGCATGCCAATCGCGCGCCGCCCAGAATGCTTCGTTGAACGCGCGATTGCGCTTGCCGTCCTGTATGTCGCGCCACAATTTGATCAGTGCAATCGACCAGGTCACAACTGACAAGAGAACCAGCACCAGCAAAGTTGCGGCCACAATCGGGGAGCCGACTGAAATAAAATTATTCATGCTTCGCTTTCTTTCAATGAAAAATGGATGGGAATCTTGAACCATTTGGTGATCGGCAGCCCGGCACGGTGTGCAGGGATAAAGTGCCAAGTCTTGACCGATTCCAGCGCGGCTCGGTCCAAAATCTCATATCCGCTGCTTTCAAATACATTGACATGCCCGCTGATTCCTTCGGCCAGCACCTCGACGTTCAACACCACACTGCCTTGTATGCCCATACGCCGCGCAGTCAGCGGATAGGTCAGACGATTGTTGAGGTAGGTCGCCTTGAAATCCGGCTCGATTTCGGATTCCGCTGGCTCGACCGGATTGACCACAGGCGCCGTCGCGGCTAGCGGAGCGGGCTCGGGCGGGATAACAACAGGAACATCATTCACCTGCGGCTGTTCCGCAACCCCAACTGGAACCGGAATGGGTGCAGGTATGTCAGCATATTGCGGCTGAACGGGAACGATCTTGGGCTGCGCATGAACCGGCAGCTTCTCCGCATGCACAACGACAGGCGCCGCCAGTATCGCAATTTCCATTCCGCGCTGCGGCATGGTTGCGGCAGGGGACTGAACCAGCCACAGTGTCGCGACCGCAATATGCAACGCCACCACGATGAAAACAGCCATCGCGCGCTCGCGCATGGGTTCGGAATGGAAATAAAGTGGAGCAGTGTGCAACACTGCCTTTTCTGTCATATGCTCTGCCTTTGGAATTTCTTACTTTGAGAGCGTAATTCTCAAGGAAATATACAATCGCAGGAATGCGACATAATGCCGCACCTGAACGCCGATTTATTCATTCTGCTTCATGGAAGAAAATTCTGCCGGAAGCATAAGTGATGATCTGCGTGGCCTGATTCGACCGTCCGGCGCTCGGCGAGAAAATCGCAAAATCACGCATTTCATCTTCGTTGAATCACACTGATATGGGCTGCTTCTAGAACTTCAACGCCAAGCTGGTGTTGATGGAACGTCCCATGCCGGGGACAGGCGTGCCATAGAGAACGCCTGTCCCCATGGTGGCGCCTTGCCCGACATACGCGCCGCCCAGCGGGTCTGCGTAAAACTTGTTCAACAGGTTTTCAACGCCGACATCCCAGCGCACTTGCTTCCATTCATAGCTGCTGTTCAAGTTGATCAAGCCATAACCACCGGTTTTGGGTTCTTTCCGCACGGCCTGGACATCGGTTTTCGCGGCCACCAACTTTGCTTCAATGGTATTGGTCCAATTATCCACACGTTGTTCGACGGCCAATTTCACGTTCAACGGCATGATGTTGTAAAGATTGTCCCCGGTCGTCAGGTTCTTTCCATTTACATAACTCAACACGCCGGTGGAACTGAAGCTTCCATAAGCACTGGATTTTGCCAACAACATCTTGCCGGATACATCCACGCCATAGAGACGTGCCGATTGATTGGCCAAACTGAGATTGACAAACCCGTCCGTTCGCGCGGGACAGGTCACCGCTATCGTGGCACAGTCCACGGCATCAATATAATCACTGACACGTGTGTAATAAGGCGAAATCTTCAGCTCCCAATCTTCTTTTGCATCATCATACCAATTGCCGCTTGCGCTCAGCGTATGGGCAACTTCCGGCTTCAGATTCAAATTCCCCACATAGCCGTTGCCGTCGCCAACCCAGTTATTCATTTCCATGACCATGGTGTTGCTGTTGGACCACGCAAATCGTTCGTACAGATTTGGCGAGCGGGTTTTTTGTGCAAAACCTACCTCGAATGATTTTCTTTCATCCGGCGTGTAACGCGCCAGTACGGTCAGGTCGAGGTTATTGTCGGTGCGCTGGTGGTCCAGCGCGTTAAAAGTATTAGCTGCAGCGCTATACATCATGGTGTTGTAACCCTGTACAGTGCCCGTATCCATTTTCACTGTACCGCTACGCAGTCCCAGTTGCGAAGCCCACGACTGATTCCAGTTGGCTTCCCATTCCGTAAAGACATCCAAGCGGTCACGCTGGCCGTTATTGATGTTCCAGAACGTCCCTGGGCTCATCATTGCCGAATTGGCAGACGGGCTCCAGTAATCGTTCAGGCGATAGCGCTGATACTCGCTACCCACGCGCAAGATGTCGCGCTCCGAGAGATTCATGTCACCCTTGACAAGGAAGCCGGTATTTTTGCCATCGGTATCCATGGGCATGCCGGGCACGTTCAACCCGGCGCCATACCAATATGTTTTATCCTCCAGAAAATTCATGCTGTGTTGCGTATGTTCGTTGTATGCCTGCGCTTCCAGCGTGCCCCATTCATATAGGCCGATGTAATGCAGATTTATCTGTCGGCTGTCGTTACCCGTCATGTCCATGCGCTGGTTGGGGAAGCCCTGATTGGCAATATTCTGCAGTCCCAGTTTCAAATCCAGCATGTGGTTGTCGTGGCGTACGCCAAAAGCCAACTGCTGATTTTGTGATTTATAGGCAGACGAGCCTACTTCGTCGCCTGCCACAACGGTGCCGGGCACGATGGAACCCGCGATCATTGCGTCCGGTTTGAAGGCGGCGCCGGCCGTGTAATTCTTCGCGTCCACCGTGCTGCCGGTATAGCGCATGGAGAGCGTCTCGGTGGCGATCGTCGCGGAAAGATCGCCACCCTGTGCCTGATTGTTGCTGCGATAAAATACAGCGGCGCGGCCTTTGCGCAATACACCTTGTCCTGCCCGGGCAAATTCCGGCGCGGCGGAATCGACCTGTATCGTCCCGCCTATGCTGTCACCGCCCGCACTGACGGGAGTAATCCCGGCAAACATCTGTACGCTACCGACATTGGCCGGGTCAATATAGGAAAGTGGCGTATTCATGTGGTTGGCGCATGCCGAGATCAGATTCATGCCGTCGACCTGGACACGCACCCTGTCGTCGGCCATGCCGTGAATCACCGGCATGCTCGACACCCCGCCTGCACCATAAAAGCTGACGCCGGGCTGGCCATCCAGCAGCTTTGCTGTGTCACTGGTGTTGGCGCGCAAGCGAATAAGGCTGGCTTGATTCAACGTCGCGTTGCCCAAGGCCGGGAGAGATTGGATTTTTTCACCGCTCACCTCGACAACGGGTAAAGTCGCCTCAGTCGATTCAGCCGCATATACCGCATGACTGATTGCGACGGACAGCAAACCCAGGATAAAACAACAGCTTCTTTTTCCGTGTGTTTCCATGCCTATTTCTCCTGATTGGATTGCAATTGATGTATTGTATATACATCTTTACTCCTTGCAGATGTGGCATATTGCCGCGTGTCAATTTGTCACACCCCATCCCTGCCTCTCCGATTACAATTGCATCATGAACAGCACGTTACTTTTTTCCCTCCCCGGTCATAGCCAATTGCGCCGTCTGATCACGCTGCGCAGCATTGCAGTCGTGGCGCAACTCATCATGCTGGCCGTAGTCTGGAAAATCCTTAAACTGGAGTTGGACTGGCAACCAATGTTGCTGACGATTGTGATACTTTCCTCAATCAATTTGTTCAGCTGGCTACGCTTGCGCAATCAAAGCCCGGTTTCCAACCTGGAACTATTCGCGCAATTAAGCGTGGATGTGATCGCGCTAACCATCCTGCTGTATTACAGTGGCGGCTCGACCAATCCCTTCATCTCGCTGTATTTGCTGCCGCTGGTAATCGCTGCCGCGGCGCTGCCGACACTCCATACCTGGAGCATGGCGGCACTCACTACCGCTTGTTACAGCCTGTTGATGGTTTATTACATTCCATTGCCGGATATCCACCGGCGTGGTGAAGATGCCTTCGACATTCATGTGATGGGCATGTGGCTGGGCTTCGTCATCAGCACGGTAGTAGTGGCGTATTTCGTGGTGCAGATGGCGCAGGCGGTGCGCAGCCGCGATGAGATGCTGGCGCGCTCGCGCGAAGAGATTCTGCGCAACGAACGTATCGTGGCGCTCGGCACGCAGGCGGCAGGCGCAGCCCATGAATTGGGTACGCCATTGTCCACCATGGCGGTGGTGATCGGCGAATTGCGGCACGACGCTGTTGCCAATCAGTCCGGGTTACGCGGCAGCCTTGCCCTCCTCGACGAACAGGTGCGCGGTTGCAAACGCATCCTCGATAAAATCCTGGCAAATGCGCAGGACAGCGGTGCGGCCTCGCCGCAAGCAGTGGATGAAATGATGTCCGAACTACTGGGTGAATGGCAATTGCTGCGCCCGACCGCGCAATATCAATATCACGGCAGCAATGCCCGACCCGTTCCGCGCATCGGTGCGGATGTCACGCTGCGCGCCGCGATGATGAATTTGCTCAACAACGCCGCCGATGCAAGCCTGCAAGCTGTCGAGATATTTACCCGCTGGGACGATACAAATTTCACGTTGGAGATACACGATCATGGGGCGGGGCTGAGCGAGGATGCAGCGCTCAGGGCCGGATCGGCATTCTTCACCACCAAGCAGGGGGGACGCGGGCTCGGTTTGTATCTTGCCAACGCCACCATCGAGCGCATGGGCGGCACGGTGCGCCTGTACAACCGTAAAGCAGGCGGTGCGACAACCGTGCTTGCTTTACCAACCATTACAGCAGGCACATGACCA
>JBBRFZ010000009.1:0-35710 GCA_038241165.1 Burkholderiales bacterium
ATACCTGAAGGGCGGTGGCGTACCGACACTGATCGCGGTGTTCCAGGACAATTCCGGCAAGGCCAAGGACATTGCGCTGTCATACGCGGCAGCCAATGGCGGTACCAAAGGCGGCGTGATTGAGACAAACTTCCGCGAAGAGACAGAGACCGATTTGTTCGGCGAACAGGCTGTGCTGTGTGGTGGCGCTGTGGAACTGGTCAAGGCCGGTTTTGAAACATTGACCGAGGCCGGATACGCGCCTGAAATGGCCTACTTTGAGTGCCTGCACGAATTAAAGCTGATCGTGGATCTGATGTACGAAGGCGGCATCGCCAACATGAATTATTCAATATCCAATAATGCGGAATACGGCGAATATGTGACCGGTCAGCGTGTGATCGGCGATCAGGCGCGCGCTGCCATGAAGGAATGTCTGAAAAACATCCAGAACGGTTCATATGCCAAGCAATTCATTCTGGAAGGGCGAACCAACTATCCTGAAATGACCGCACGTCGCCGTTTGAATGCAGAGCATCCGGTCGAAGTGGTGGGTGCTCAGTTGCGTGCGATGATGCCCTGGATCAGCAAAAACAAGCTGGTTGATCAATCGAAGAACTAAAGCGCAGTCGTTAAATGTTAGTCGCTGGTTGGAATCAAGGGCCCGGCTTTTGACTCCAACCAGCGGTTTGAGACTGGCGAAAATATGAACAATTATTCTCACCCTGTCATCTCCCACGAAGTCAGGAAGCTCATGGCTATCGGCATGGATGCCGGCTTAACAGCCGGCATCGGAGAAGATGGATTGTCTGCCGAAACTTCCTTGGCAATGTTCCCGCAAAAGAGTTAGTCTAGACGCATGGACGAATTCGCTACCCGGAAATCGATGAATCTGCGCAAGCGCGGAATTTATCTCCTTCCCAACCTGTTTACCACCGGTGCGCTGTTCGCCGGTTTTTACGCTATCGTGCAGGCGATGAATGGCCATTTTGAGCATTCCGCCGTGGCAATCTTTATTGCCATGGTACTGGATGGACTGGATGGTCGCGTGGCCCGATTGACGCATACGCAAAGTGAATTCGGTGCGGAATACGATAGCCTGTCCGATATGGTTTCGTTCGGTGTTGCGCCATCATTGGTGGTTTACGAATGGGCATTAAAAGGATTGGGGAAATGGGGCTGGTTTGCCGCTTTCATTTACTGTGCGGCCACAGCGTTGCGGTTGGCACGCTTCAACACCAATATCGATGTGGTGGACAAACGCTATTTTCAGGGGTTGCCCAGTCCGGCCGCCGCGGCGCTCGTCGCCGGATTTGTCTGGGTGATGCATGACTACGGTATCAGCGGCGAATCTATCCATTGGTATGCGGCGGTGCTGGCCGTGTTTGCAGGGCTCAGCATGGTCAGCAATCTGCCGTTCTACAGCTTCAAAGACTTCAACATGCGCAAAAGTGTGCCTTTTGTGGCAATTTTTCTGGCTGCATTGTTTTTTGTTGTTATTTCCAGTTACCCGCCCGGCGTGCTGTTCGGGTTATTCATGTGCTATGCGCTGTCAGGTTATGTGATGTGGTTTTGGCGAAGACACCACAAACAGAGGCCTATTGCATGAGCCGGTAAAACTCGTTATATTCCGGTCATGCACTTTTCTACTCACATTGCAGTATCCCACTCCACGTTCAGCCTGCTGGCTGCGCTGCTGCTGCGCGGCGCGCGCTAATCATACCCCACACAAGTCTTAAACATGCGCGGTAACCTTGGCGGTTCCGCAGGCTAAATCTATATTGCATTGGAGATTAACATGCCAAATAAAATGAATGAAAAATTGATAATTTTTGATACCACATTACGCGATGGCGAGCAGAGTCCCGGCGCGGCGATGGCCAGGGAAATGAAAATCCGTATCGCCCGTCAACTGGAAAAATTGGGCGTGGATATCATTGAGGCAGGTTTTGCGGCCGCCAGCCCGGGAGATTTCGAGGCAGTACGGGCCGTTGCAGAGACGATTAAAGATTCAACGGTATGTTCGTTGGCGCGTGCGATCGAGAATGACGTGCGTCGTGCCGGGGAGGCCATTCGGCCGGCCAAGTCTGGCCGTATCCACACCTTTATTGCCACCAGTCCTATCCACATGCAGCACAAATTGCGCATGAATGAGGATCAGGTGGTCGAAAGTGCGGTGAGCGCGGTGAAGTGGGCGCTGGAATATACCGACGATGTGGAATTTTCCGCGGAGGACGCAGTGCGTTCCGACATGGACTTTCTGGTGCGTGTGTTCGATGCGGCGATTCAGGCCGGGGCCAAGACACTGAATGTGCCGGATACGGTGGGTTATTCCATTCCCGCGGCATGGGGGGGGCGCATCAAGCAGTTGATTGACCGTGTGCCGAATTCTGGCAAAGTGATCTGGTCCACCCATTGCCATAATGATCTGGGTCTTGCGGTGGCCAACTCGTTGGCTGCCGTGATGAATGGTGTGCGCCAGGTCGAGTGCACCATCAACGGGCTTGGAGAACGCGCCGGCAATGCTTCCCTGGAAGAAGTTGTGATGGCGGTGAAAACCCGTCGCGACATATTCAACCTGGATACCCGCATCCATACCGAGCAGATTGTGCCGACATCCAAATTGGTTTCCAGCATAACGGGCTATCCGGTGCAACCGAACAAGGCTATTGTCGGCGCCAACGCGTTTGCTCATGAGTCCGGCATACATCAGGACGGGGTGATCAAGCATCGCGAGACCTACGAAATCATGCGTGCTGAAGATGTGGGCTGGAATGCCAACAAAATATCCCTCGGCAAACTTTCGGGGCGCAATGCATTGCGCCAGCGTTTTATCGCGTTGAACATCGAGTTTGCTTCGGAGCAATCCTTCAATGCGGCATTTCAACGTTTCAAGGAATTGGCAGATCGCAAGCACGAAATATTTGACGAGGATTTGCAGGCTTTGGTCAGTGATGAAGCAGTATCACAGATCAGCGAACATTATCGCCTCGTGGCGATGGGGGCACATTCTGAAACCGGCGTACTGCCAGTGGCGCGTATAGTGATGAGCATAGACGGCAAAGAGTGCCAGGCTGATGCTCAGGGCGGCGGACCGGTGGATGCCACTTTCAAGGCGATAGAGCAAATTGCCAACAGTGGCACCGAACTGCAATTGTATTCGGTGAACAATATAACCAGTGGTACGGATGCGCAGGGCGAAGTGACTGTGCGGCTGTCCAAGGGCGGGCGCATCGTCAATGGACAGGGCGCGGATACTGATATCGTGGTGGCATCCGCCAAGGCCTATCTCAACGCGCTGAATAAGTTGCACAGCAAACTGGAACGCGCCCATCCACAAGTGTGATTTCACGCCGGGAAGTCATAACAGGCGGAGTACAGCCGTGCACCGATGTTTTAAATGGCAGGTCGGCTGTTTGCCGGGAGGTTTTTGCATACTCTGGCCGGCCAATAAATACTTACTATTTGCTTAAACAGGGATTATAATTTGCCTTGGTGTCCAGAGATATTTTGTCATCGTCGCTTCTTGAAACTTGAATCAGACGGCTTGCATCGTTGGATGGTTCTCTTTTAAGATGCAGGCGTATGGCGTAATACCTGTTCCAATAACTTCTTAATAACCCGGGAGCGTAAAATGGAAGGCGTAGCGATTTTCTTTGTTTGCTTGTATCTCTTTACCGGATTGATCATTGTTATGGATGATTCGCAGTGGGACAGAAAAAATAAATAATCTGAACCATGCTTGGTGACCTGAAGGGTTTTCGGAATTAACTCCGGGAAACCGTTGTCCGGTAGCATGGTTAAGCAACCCGATACCTGTTTGGTATGCAGCTATTTTTTGACTAATTCAGGCTGTGGTTGTGGAATGGAATTTCAAGGAGGTTGGTGCAGGTTGCCAACCCCTTTTATTGTTAATCTGTAACGCGTACTGGCCTCCCTGGGTATGGTATTGACCCGTGCAGCTATGCTGCCAACAGAGCAGTGAAAATCAACAATCTACACAAGAAAGGTTTGCAACATGAAGAGAAGCATATCGTTGTTATGTGTTCTGGGTTGTTTTGTTCAGCCTGTTTGGGCAGCCAACAACATCAACCTGGGAAATTTTAGCGGGGGCACTGCGCAGGCCGAGTTCAAGACTTTCTCGGAAGATCTGGGCTCGGCGCTGAGTTATAAACCCATTACCCCGCCAACACCTTTGGGCATTACGGGTTTTGATATTGGTTTGGAAGTCACATCGACCAAAATGAGGAACCTGGACATTGCCACTAATAGTTCGATGACCAATTTGGTTGTTCCCAAGCTGCACATTTACAAAGGGTTGCCCCTTAATTTTGATGTTGGCGCATTTTACTCGGCGGTACCAACGACCAATATCAAGTTTTATGGCGGGGAATTACGCTATGCGATACTTGAAGGCGGCGTGGCCTTGCCCGCAGTCGGGATCCGGGGTGCACTGACTAAATTGACCGGGGTAAGCCAGCTTGCATTAACGACCAAAAGTGTGGATGTTTCTATTTCGAAGGGATTCGCAATATTCACCCCGTATGCAGGCGTTGGACGTGTTTGGGTTGACAGTACGCCCGACGCTACAACCGGGCTGACGAAAGAAACCTTCCACCAGGGCAAGGTTTTTGTTGGCGGCAACATCAACTTCGGGGTAGCGAACGTTGCGCTGGAATATGACAAGACGGGTAATGCGCCATCCTATAGTGCAAAATTGGGTTTCCGCTTCTGACAGATCCAAACCTGCCGGTTTAAGATGGGCGATTGAGGACGGTGGATGTCCTTAATCGCCCATCTTTAATGAAGCCAATGCATCCAAAGAGGGAACAGTAATTGCTGCAGGGAAATTCAGCCGCCAAATCTGTTCGTCAGCTTGCACATCAATCCCATCGCAATCCAGACCAATCGCCCGCACATCCCTTGCTTCAACGCCGTTCCGTTTTTGCAACAGTTGTTGCAGTACATCTTGCTGCCCTGTGTTCATTTCCGCGAGCAGTCGCTGTTCCTGTCGGGCGAATTTCAGTACCTGGCTGACAGCGTAATTTTCCATATTGATCCAATGGATTTTCCCGAAACCGCCGATGTAGCGGATGGCAAGTGGGCGAATGCGGTAAAAAGCAAAATCGTGCATCGAGAAGTAAGTTTGCGCTTCGGGAAAATAGCGCAAATAACGCAGTCCGGCCTGATTTCTATCCGGTTCAAGTTCGGCATTTCCGGTAACTGTCACACGTCCCTGGGCCTGGATATGCGGGTCTTTCTGGTCGTGTGCGATCAGTCTCACACGCGGATCGTGCCGGATATTTTTGGTGTGTTCCGCTAGCGCACTGATCAGGATGAGCACGCTGCCATCGTGATCCATCAGATAAGGTGTGATCGAGCCGAACGGGTAACCATCGAGTTTCTTCGACAAGGTGCATAGTGCGCCGTAGCGATGTGCGCGCAACATCCGGCGCGCTTCGTGGGCAATCATTTAGCCAGTTTCAAGGCGGTTTCTGCCAGCCGCCGACCCAGTGCCATGCATAGCTTTTTTTCTGCTTCAGAGATCGGCAGGTCGTTGGCAGGCCCCGCCACGTGGCTGGCACCATAAGGAGTGCCGCCGCTTTTCGTGGAGGACAGTTCCGGTTCGGAATAGGGCAGGCCGACAATGATCATACCTTGATGCAGCAATGGCAACATCATGGACAGCAAAGTGCTTTCCTGGCCACCATGCATGGTGCCGGTGGAGGTGAACAGAGCCGCCGGTTTGCCGACCAGTGCGTGTTTCATCCATAATCCGCCGGTGCCGTCCCAGAAGTATTTCATTGCGGAGGTCATGTTGCCAAAACGTGTTGGACTGCCAAGTGCCAAGCCGATGCATTCCTCGAGATCGCGCAATTCGACGTATGGTGCGCCACTTTCAGGGATCTCCGGTTCCGTTGTTTCGCAAACTGCAGAGATTTTAGGTACAGTACGCAGCCGGGCTCGTGCACCGTCGACTTGTTCCACACTGCGTGCAATCAGCTGCGCCATTTGCCGGGTAGCGCCATACTGGCTGTAAAAGAGTATCAGGATTTCATTATCGGTTGCCATGATGTAATTATAGGGAAACTCACAGGCCATGCTCAAAAATTTTCAGGATATTCGGGCTTTGATCAATTTCATTGCGGCGCGCTTCTCCAGTGATCGATGTAATCAAACCGCTGCTAGTTTGACATTTACCACTTTGTTGTCGTTGGTGCCGCTGATGACCATAGCGTTGACGATGTTCTCTGCATTCCCGGTCTTCGAGGATTTCTCGAGTAACATCAAGACCTATCTGCTGAACAATCTGATGCCGGATACCGCCGGTGTTGTGATTACGCGGTATATGCAGCAATTTACCGAAAGTGCGACACGTCTCACCACGGTGGGAATAGGATTTCTCGCGCTCACGGCGATGTTGATGATGCTGACCATAGATCGCGCGTTCAATATCATATGGCGTGTGGCGCGACCGAGACCGCTGGTCAATCGACTGGTAGTCTATTGGGCGGTATTGACTCTTGCGCCATTGCTGGTTGGGGTAAGTCTGTCGCTGACTTCATGGCTGGTCGGCGTATCCATGGGCTATGCCAAACATATTCCGGTTTTTGGCGTTGAGGCGCTGAAAGTATTGCCGGTGTTGCTCACCACGCTGGCTTTTGCCATGATGTTCCGGCTTATACCGAACCGTTATGTTCCGCGTCGCCACGCCTTGATCGGTGCATTCGTGGCGGCCGTGTTGTTCGAGACCATGAACCGGGTATTCGGCTTTTACGTCAGCCATTTTCCAACTTACAAGCTGGTTTATGGCGCGTTTGCCAGTGTGCCGATCTTCCTGATGTGGATTTACCTGTCCTGGCTGACCATACTGTTTGGTGCCGAGATTACTGCGTCTCTGTCGCACTGGCGCACGCCAGTGATGAAAAAGCGATCCTCCGCCATACTGTTACTGGATGCGCTGCGGATATTGAAGACCATGATGAACGGGTTTCAGCAGGGAAAAGTGAGCACTTTCCCGGAGATGTCCAAGTCTCTGCATATCGGTTACGATGAATTGGAAAGAATACTCGAGAAACTGGCCGGTGCCGGCATGGTACGCAAGGCAGAAGGGCAGGGTTGGCTGCTGATGCGTGACGGGAACCAGATTCGCGCCAATGAATTGATGAAATTGTTTGTGCTGGATCGTGACTCGCTTCCCGCCAGGCAGATCAGTGATCCCCTGCAGGAATGGCTTTCAACATGCACTGACCAGATTGATCAACACGCGGATGTCACACTGCAGGAACTCTTCGCGCGACAAGTTGCTTAATTGCTTGTCCGACGGACTTAATTGCGCTTTAATGCGCCGCGATTGCCATGCTGAAAACTTGAGGAAATGATGAAACGTCTGGAAACTTTTTTTGAGGGTGTGTTGTGGAATAGCCGATTTGTGATTATCACGGCGGTGATTGGCAGCCTGCTGGCCGGCTTTGTGATTTTCTACATGGCAACTGTAGATGTGGCAAATCTGTTTATGCATGCCATGCATTATGCGAACTCGGGACTGGCAGACGAAGCGCGCAAGGCGTTGCATGACAGTACTGTCACTCATATCGTGGAGGTGGTGGACGGCTATCTGCTGGCCACGGTGATGCTGATTTTTTCGCTGGGCCTGTACGAATTGTTCATCAGCGACATCGATCAGGCGCATGGCAGCAAGGCGTCCAGCAAGATATTGGTTATCAGCAGTTTGGATGATCTGAAATCCCGTTTGGCCAAAGTGATATTGATGATCCTGATCGTCACCCTGTTTCAGGAAGCCATCCACATGAAGTTGACCACTCCGCTGGATCTGGTTTATCTCGGTGCGAGTATCACGCTGATTGCCCTGGCGCTGTATTTCAGCCATGCCGCTGAACCGGATCATACCAAGGAAGGCGGATAAACCTGATGCATTCGGACTAACCGGACCGAATCCAGTACGGGTATATTGCCCGGCGCAGCAGAGATCCGGCCGGTCAGCTGTTTGTATAATCCCAGGGGTGAATAAGCTGAGTTATCAGGCAGGCGAAGTGACTCGCGCCGACATTGGCTTATATCAAAAACAAACAGATCAATTGATTGACGAATAATATTTGTCGACCGTATGGTGCGGGATTGCCCAATGATTGCGCCATGCGGCACGCACCAGATTCGGATATCCGGATTTGCCCAAAGTGCCGTTGTAGCGTCCCAGGGCGCGAAACAGATTGCCATTTTCCATATCCAGATAATGGCGCAGAATGGTGCAACCGTAACGCAGGTTGACGCGCAGATGAAACAGGTTCTGTCCCTTGGTGCCGATTTCCCTTACCCAGAAAGGCATCACCTGCATGTAGCCTCGTGCGCCTGAATTGGATACCGCATACTTGTTAAAACCGCTCTCTACTTCAATAAGTCCCAATACCAGCTGGGGATCCAGCCCGGCACGGGTGGCTTCATAATGGACGGTTTTTAAAAAATTCATGCGGTATTCGGTATCAGGCATGGTTTTCTGCAAACGGCGCGACATCTGGTTCAACCAGGAGTCCGCTTCATACTGTGTGGCGAACGCGAGTTTGGGATCGGCCTGGTCCGACACGCTACGCTGCAACAGCGCGCGAACACTGGCGGAAAGCGGTGTATAGACTTGCCCGCCGGCTTGTGCTGCGGACGCAACCAGCAAACCCGCCACCCAAAAAAGCAGGGAAAAATACCGCAGCATTGACAGTCGGATCAGTCGCATAGCCTCGATTCTACGAAAGCTAGCGCATTTTGCAAGGGTATTCCCTGTGCGGTGGTTTCGCGTCGGTCCTGATATTCCATCATCCCTTCTTTCAGACCGCGCTCGCCGATCACGATACGGTGGGGAATTCCGATCAGTTCCATATCGGCAAACATCACGCCGGGACGCTCGTCACGGTCATCCAGCAACACTTCTATTCCGGCTGATTGCAGATCGGCATACAATTTTTCAACGGCAGTGCGCACCGCCTCGCCTTTGCCCATACCGATCGGCACAATGGCGACCTGGAACGGTGCCATGGCTTTCGGCAGCTTGATGCCGCGTTCGTCAAAATTTTGCTCGATGGCAGCGGCAACGATGCGCGACACGCCGATCCCATAACAACCCATCTCGATGAATTGCGCCTTGCCTTGTGCGTCCAGAAAAGTCGCTTTCATGGCTTCCGCGTATTTAGTGCGCAACTGGAAGATATGGCCGACTTCGATGCCGCGACAGATTTCCAGCGTGCCTTTGCCGTCAGGCGACGAATCGCCAGTGACGACATTGCGAATGTCTGCCACCAAGTCGGGTTCGGGCAAATCGCGCTCCCAATTCACTCCGGCGATATGGAACTTGGGTTTGTTTGCACCCACAACAAAATCGCTCATCATCGACACGGTTCGGTCGGCGATGACGCGGGTTTTACTACGATCAATACCGATGGGGCCAAGAAAGCCGGGTGGGCAGTTGAAGTGAATACGAATCTCGTCTTCCGTGGCGAAACGGAAATCGGCAAGCCCGGGAAGCCCGGGAAGCTTGCTGGCCTTGACTTCATTCAGGCTGTGATCACCGCGTATTAGCAAGATATTCAGTTTGTGGCCGGTCGCCTTGTCATTGGAGACCAGGGCAAGCAGTTTCACCGTGCGTTGCAATGGTATACCCAGCAGTTCCGCCACCTGTTCGCAAGTGGTTTGTTTGGGGGTTTCTATATCCCGCATCGTTTCGGATGGTGCTGCACGCGACTCACTCGGTGCGACTGCTTCGGCCAGTTCGACATTCGCCGCATATTCAGATGTCGGGCAATAAGCCAGTGCATCCTCACCCGAGTCTGCCAGCACATGGAACTCATGCGAGCCGCTGCCGCCGATCGCACCGGTGTCCGCCGCGACGGCTCGGAACTTAAGACCAAGGCGGGTAAAGATGCGTGAGTAAGTTTCATACATGACACGGTAAGTCTGTTCCAGACTCGCATAATCGGCATGGAAGGAATAGGCGTCTTTCATCAGGAATTCGCGCGCGCGCATCACGCCGAAACGCGGGCGTACCTCGTCGCGGAACTTGGTCTGGATCTGATAGAAGTTGATCGGCAGTTGCCGGTAGCTGCGGATCTCGCGGCGCGCGATGTCGGTGATCACCTCTTCGTGGGTGGGGCCGAAACAGAAATCGTTGCCATGCCGGTCTTTGATCTTGAGCATCTGCGGCCCGAACATTTCCCAGCGACCGGTTTCCTGCCACAGTTCGGCGGGCTGAACGGCGGGCATCAGCAATTCGATCCCTCCGCTACGCTCCATTTCTTCACGGATAATGTTTTCCACCTTGCGCAATACGCGCAAACCAAGCGGCATCCAGGTATACAAACCACTGGCCAGTTTTTTGATATAGCCAGCCCGCATCATCAGTTTGTGGCTGGCGAGCTCGGCTTCGGAGGGAGCCTCTTTAAGGGTGGAAATGAAAAATTGTGAGACGCGCATGATGGATACGACCTGGTTAATAAATTTGGTATGCGATTTTACAGGCAATGCCGGTATTCCGGTGTGTTATGGTGTTTATGAATGGCTGTTTCTCTTTTCATTGATGTCGAAATGTGAAAGAATCAAGCTATCCGAATTAACCGAGTAGAGCGACCGATGATAGACCGAGACGGCTACCGCCCGAATGTCGGCATTATCATCACCAACAACAGGAATCAGGTGCTTTGGGGCAAGCGGGTCAGACAACATGCATGGCAATTTCCGCAAGGTGGAATCCAGCATGGTGAAACCCCGGAGCAGGCGATGTACCGCGAGTTGCACGAAGAAGTCGGCTTGATGCCGGAGCATGTAAAGATACTCGGACGTACCCGCGAATGGATGCGTTACGAGGTTCCGCAGAGCTGGAGCAAACGTGAATCGCGCAGCGGGTATCGCGGGCAAAAACAGATATGGTTTTTGTTGCTTCTTGTTGGACGTGATTGCGATGTCTGTTTGCGTGCGAGTCCGCATCCGGAATTTGATGCGTGGCGCTGGAATAATTATTGGCTGGACATCACCGCCGTAATCGAATTCAAACGTGAAGTTTACACGATGGCGCTCAATGAGCTGGCCAGTTACCTTCCTTCACCCAGGGGTAATCTGGCGCATTTGCAACATGCACACAGGTGATTTTCGGTCGAATTTTGAGGGGGATAAAGTCTTGATTAGAGAATACAACGCGCTGCAATCTTCCCTGTTGAAAACAGGCTCTTCATTTGTTCGTCCGGTGCAAAAACTGCCGGAGCGGGTAAAGCTGAGTGATCCGGCTTCCAGCGTGATGACGGATTTGAGCCAGGTTTCGGTAGTGAGTGTCCGCACAAAAACTTCGGCAGACAAAGCCAATGCCAAAATGATCCGCTACGGGGTGCGCACGCTGTTGGTGCTGGATGACAACGATCAAGTGGCGGGGTTATTGACTGCCACCGATGTGCTGGGAGGGAAGCCGATTCGTTTCCTGCAAAACATGGGTGGAACGCATGCGGATATCATGGTGCGCGACATCATGACCACTCAACGTGAATTGGAAGTGTTGAAAATTGAGGATGTGCAGAAGGCACAAGTTGGACATATCGTCGCCAGCCTGAAAAAATCGCATCGGCAACATGCGCTGGTGGCATCAGAAAGTGCGGACGGCAAGCAGTCGGTGTGCGGCCTGTTTTCTCTTACCCAAATTGCCCGTCAGTTGGGTGCACAAGTTCAGAGTTTTGAGTTGGCGCATACCTTTGCCGAAATCGAGGCGGTGATTGCGCACGGCTGACATTTCGGGGCTGGGGGTGCTGCGTCAGTGCTTGCCGGTGCTGCCGAACCCCCCGCTGCCACGTTCACTCAATGGAAATTCTTCCACTATATTGAACTTGGCCTGCATTACCGGCACGATCACCAGTTGTGCCATGCGTTCCATGGGCATCAACGTGAAGGGTATCTGACTGCGGTTCCATAGCGAAACGAATATCTGTCCCTGATAATCCGAGTCGATCAGACCGACCAGATTGCCCAGCACTATGCCGTGTTTATGACCCAGGCCGGAACGCGGCAGTATCATCGCGGCATACCCGGGGTTGGACAAATGGATGGCGATACCGCTGGGAATGAGTTCGCATTGCTTGGGCTGGATCACCATGTTGTGCTCGATGCACGCTCGCAGATCGATCCCCGCCGAACCGGCGGTTGCATAGCCGGGCATATTTTCATGCAGGCGGTGATCCAGGATTTTGACGTCGACAGGGATATGTTCTGCTGGGGGAATGCGTTTCATTTCAGTACTCCATTATTGCGTTGTGCTATGCGCTGCATCAATTGTCTTGCCAGTGTGAGTTTGTCGGCGCGCGGCAGAGTTTGTCTGCCGCTGTCATCGAACAACACCAGCTCGTTGTCATCGCTGCCGACTGCCTGTTGCACAAGATTGCCCACCAGCAAAGGCAGCTTTTTCGCGCGGCGTTTTTGTTCGGCATATTCCGCGAGATTCTCGCTTTCCGCGGCAAAACCCACGCAAAACGGTGGATTGGCCAAGTTGGCGACATAGGCCAGAATGTCGGGATTGGGGATGAGTTCCAGAGTGAGATTTTTGTCACTCTTCTTGATTTTATGTGTGTCGGGTTGCGCGGCACGGTAATCGGCAACCGCTGCCACACCGATAAAAATATCACAATTGGCTACATGCTGTTTTACAGCCTCGAACATCTGCGCGGCACTTTGCACATCCACACTTTGCACGCCCGACGGCTTGGCAAGCGCGGTCGGGCCGGATACCAGCACCACATTCGCGCCCAGTTCCTGCGCGGCTTGTGCGATGGCATAACCCATCTTGCCGGAACTGCGATTGGTGATGCCGCGCACTGTGTCTATCGCCTCGTAGGTCGGGCCGGCAGTGATCAGGATATTCTTGCCGGACAGTTTTCTGTATGACGGCTGCAACTGTTCGATTTCCTGTCCCCGCGCAGGGAGGCTTTGGCCGGTCTTCTGTAAATATTCTGCAATGCCCCGGGCCAATTGAACCGGTTCAAGCATCCGTCCCATGCCTTCTTCGCCGCAAGCTTGCATACCGCTGTCCGGTCCAAGCACCCGAACGCCATCGGCAACCAGTTGTGCGATATTGCGCCGCGTCGCCGCATTCGCCCACATTTCGCGGTTCATCGCCGGTGCGATGATCAGCGGGCACGCGCGCGCCAGGCACAGTGTGGACAGTAAATCATCTGCAATCCCGTGCGCTAATTTGGCAATGAAATCGGCACTCGCGGGCGCGATCACAATCGCGTCAGCGGCACGGCTCAGGTTGATGTGCGCCATGCCGTTCGGCACGCCTGCATCCCACTGGTCAGTAAATACCGTTTTTCCGGACAGGCCCTGCATGGTGGTCGGCGTGATGAAATGACAAGCCGCGTCGGTCATGACGATTTGCACGTCGATGTCCTGCTTCATCATCAGGCGCAGCAACTCAGCAGCCTTGTAGGCCGCGATACCACCGGTAATACCCATCAGCAGGTATTTTTGCGGCACGGTGCGTTTTGTCTTTGCTTGTTCCATAATGCCGCATATATTAACAAGAAACAGCCCCTCTGGGCTGGGAGGCTATATGGCGATCACGGATTGGCCGGAAGGCGAGCGACCTCGCGAAAAACTCCTGCACCGTGGTGCGGCCTCGCTTTCCGATGCTGAACTGCTGGCGATATTTTTACGCACTGGTGTGGTGGGGAAAAGCGCGGTGGATCTGGCGCGCGAGTTGCTCACCCGGTTTGGCAACCTGACGCAATTATTTGCCACCAGCGAGGCAGATTTCTGCGCAGTACACGGCATGGGCCAGGCCAAGTTTGTGCAATTCCAGGCAGTGATGGAAATGTCACGGCGTGCACTCAAGGAAGAATTGCATCGCGGCGACGCGCTAAACTCCCCGCGCGTGGTGCGGGATTATTTGCAACTATTGCTGGGCGGGCGGCATCAGGAAGTTTTTCTGGTGCTGTTCCTCGATACCCAACATCGGGTGATCGCCTCGGAAGAGTTGTTTTACGGCACACTCAGCCAGACCAGCGTGTATCCGCGCGAAGTGGTGAAGCGCGCACTGGCGCACAATGCGGCTGCCGTGATACTTGCACACAATCACCCCTCCGGTGTCGCCGAACCCAGCCAGTCGGACAAGTTGTTGACCGACGCACTAAAGCAGGCGTTGAATCTGGTGGATGTACGGGTGCTGGATCACTTCGTGGTGGCGGCGGGACAAACCCTGTCATTTGCGGAGAAGGGATTGATTTGACCGGGTCTGCCGGTTTTCTTGTATAGAATATGCTTCATGGGGATTGAACCTTTTGATATGTCGACCATCTATGAAAACGGGATATTCTCTAGGACGAGAAAAGGATACAAATGCTATTGGGTAAAAATTTATGAGATTTGCAAAGTCGGCACGTTGGGTATTACCCGGATTGATGTTGGCGGCAAGCGGGGCATATGCGCAGGATACAGTACAGGATCGGCGTCAGCGTGCCGATCCCGCAATTCAAAAGCCGGTTGAAACCGCGGCAAAAGAAAAGCTGCTGGACGACGCGGAAGCCTTGATGAAAGCCGGGAAACCGGTCCTCGCCTATAAACTGCTGGAACCATTCGAGTTTGATCGTTCCGGCGAAATGCGATTTGATTATCTGATCGGTATCGCGGCATTGGATAGCGGCAAGCCTGATAAAGCCACGCTGGCTTTGGAGCGGGTGCTGGCCGAGGATCCCAATTATGCCGGCGCGCGTCTGGATATGGCGCGTGCCTATTACCAACTCGGGGATATACAACGCGCAAAGACCGAATTCGAAACGGTGCTGGATCAAAATCCATCCGAGACAGCGCGCGCCACCATACAGAAGTATCTGGATGAAATTGCAGCGCGGGAAGCCGGAAAGACAACCCGTTTCAGTGGCTATATTGAGGGAAAAGTCGGGCGTGATACCAACGTCAATAATGCTTCAGATGCACCGAACAACATTATTACGCCCACGCTTATTACGTCCAGCACTGAGTTGCCCGACAACTATTTAGGCGTGGCTGCAGCCGGTGAAATCATCCACAATCTGAATGCCAATTTTGGTTTGTATGCGGGAGCGGATATCAACAAACGCAACAACTATCGGCTACCGAGTTTTGATCTGTTGGGCGTGGAAGGGCGTGTTGGCGTGACCTATGAAACCGGAGTTGACCGTTACCGGATAGGGATGTCAGGTGGACAGGACGACCAAGGCGGTACGAAATATTACGATTCATCCGGCGTCAATGTGGACTTGCGTCATACGGTTGGTGCCAGCGAACAGTTGAGTTTATTCGGGCAGTATATGCAATATCGCTATGCCGATCCTCTCTTGAAGTTGAACGACATTAACCAGCTTGTTGCCGGTGTCGGCATGCTGCAAATGTTTGGAAATGGAAAGTCAGCGCTGTCCGGCAGTTTGTATTTCGGAACCGAGAATGACGTCGGACCGGCAACGCTGTCCAGACCCGCGGGTGGACGAACCGACGGCATCAAGCGTTTTGCCGGAATTCGCGCCGGTGGCCAGGCAGTTGTCGGTGACAGGGCGAAACTGTTCTTCAGCGCTGGGGAGCAACTCGGCAATTTCAGCAATGTGAACCCGCTGATTTCGGGTCATCGGACGGATCGTCTGAGTGATTTGACAGTGGGCGTCGACTGGTATCTGGGCAGCCTGTGGATGGTGCGGCCCCAACTGGCGCGTTATATCAACTCGTCGAACGTTGCAGCGTATGCCTATGATCGAAACGATTACTCGATTGCGATACGGCGCAATTTCAAATAGCCAAATTTAAAAGGAATTAATATGAAAAATTTATCCAAAGCTCTGCTTGGCCTGACTGCAATGCTGGTGTTGCTGGGCGGTAGCGGTAGTGTCTATGCTGCAATCGCGGGACAGGTGCAGTATGTACACGGCAAAGTACAACTGACGACTGCAGCCGGGGTGACCCATGCGATCAAAAAAGGTGAAGCCGTGAATGAAGGCGATACATTGCTTTCTTCACCATCGGCTTACGCGCAAATCAGGATGGAAGATGGCGGTATGGTGGCGATGCGCCCGGACACCAGGCTCAAGATAGACCGTTTTACCTTCGATGGACATCAGGACGGCACCGAAAGAAGTTTCTTCTCCCTGTTCCAGGGTGGCTTTCGCGCCATAACCGGCCAGATCGGGAAGGAGCACAAGGCTAATTATCGAATTACCACCCCTGCGACAACCATCGGAATCCGCGGCACAGACCATGAAACTTTTGTTGTCACGCCCGGCAGTACAATGGCAGCAACGATACCTGTCGGCACCTATAACAAGGTGAATTTGGGCGAGACCTCGATGACGACCGAGAAGGGAACGCTTTTGGTGCTGCCCAACCAGATGGGTTTTGTCGGTGAGGCCGATGAGATGCCGCATCTGCAACCAATCAACCTGAAGGTTTTCACTGCAACCCCTGGAATTGAAGGTGGTCGTGACAGGGGTGAAGGGAAGTCGGGGGGCGGCAGGGAAATGCGCGAATCTACAAAGATGGACAGGGAAGGAATGCGAGAACATGCGGTGGACGAAACCGGCGTACATGGAACGGAGAGGATGAAAGCAGGAGAAGTTGAAGGTGTTGAGACGTCACCAACGACTACCAATGACGCGATAAAAACACTGCCCAAAACCGAAGAGCATTGAGTTCCTGCGCGATTTAAAACAAAAAGCCCGCAATCGCGGGCTTTATATTTGCCGCTCAATGAAGATCAGATACGTTTCGCCAGCGCAGCAGCATTGCCGGTATAGGTTTCCGGGGACAACTGCAAAAGGCGCTGTTTCTCCTGTTCCGGAATTTCCAGTGTATTGATGAAGGCTTGCAGCGAGGCGCGGTTGATTCCATCCTTGCCGCGCGTCAGTTCCTTGAGCTTGTCATAGGCATTGGCGATGTTGTAACGCCGCATCACGGTCTGGATCGGCTCCGCCATGACTTCCCAGCTTGCGTTCAGGTCTTCAGCCAGGCGTTGCGGGTTGGCTTCCAGCTTGTTCAGGCCTTTCAGGCAGGACTCGTAAGCCAGCAGGGTATAACCGAGTGCCACGCCCATATTGCGCAATACCGTGGAATCGGTCAGGTCGCGCTGCCAGCGGGAGACGGGCAGTTTCTCGGAAAGATGGCGCAGCATGGCATTGGCCAGGCCGAGGTTGCCTTCGGCGTTTTCGAAGTCGATCGGGTTGACTTTGTGCGGCATGGTGGAAGAACCGACTTCGCCCTTGATTACTTTCTGTTTGAAATAACCGAGCGATATGTAGCCCCAGATATCCCGGTTCAGATCGATCAGGATGGTATTGATTCGTGCATAGGCATCGAATAGTTCCGCCATGTAATCGTGAGGTTCGATCTGGATGGTATAGGGATTGAAGGCAATGCCGCGCGCGGCGATAAAGCGTTGCGCGAAGTCTTCCCAGTCAACGTTCGGATAGGCCGCCAGATGGGCGTTGTAATTGCCCACTGCGCCGTTGATCTTGCCGAGTATCTCGGTGTTAGCCAGGCGTTGTTCGGCGCGCTGCAATCGATACACCACATTTGCCATTTCCTTGCCCAGCGTACTCGGTGTGGCGGTCTGGCCGTGGGTGCGGCACAGCATGGGCAGATCGGCCAATTGATGTGCGATGTTCTTCAGCCGGGTGGTGAGCACAGTCAGCGTGGGAAGCATCACCGCATCGCGTGCGCCCTTCAGCATCAGCGCGTGGCTGAGATTGTTGATGTCTTCCGAGGTGCAGGCAAAGTGGACGAATTCGAGCACACTGGAGGTTTCCGGATTGCCCGACAGCTTGTCGCGCAACCAGTATTCGACGGCTTTTACGTCGTGGTTGGTGGTGGCTTCGATGGTCTTGATCGCAAGCGCATCCTCTTCGCAAAAGTTTGCGTTGAGCGCGTCCAGTTGCGCGACCGTGGCCGCAGAAAACGGCGCGATTTCGGCGATATCAGCCTGCGCGCTGAGCGCTTTGAGCCATTCTATTTCGATCAGCACGCGAAAGCGGATCAGGCCGAATTCGCTAAAGTAGCTGCGCAACGCGTCTACCTTGCCGTGGTAGCGCCCGTCCAGCGGGGAGAGGGCGGTCAGTTTGGTGAGTGTCGTCATGATTTAGATCGAAGTAAAGCCGATACATATATTTTACGCGAATCAGCCAAGCCCTTGTTCGATGATTGCACCGCCCAGGCAAATCTCGCCGTCGTACACCACCACCGATTGTCCGGGCGTGACAGCCCATTGCGCTTCGTCGAAGGCGATTTCGCATGAGCTGCCGGAGATGCTGGTCAGGCGGCAGGGCGCATCGGCCTGGCGATAGCGCGTCTTGGCCGCGTAGGGATGATCAATTTCCGGAGCGGAGCCGCTGATCCAGTGACTGTCGAGCGCGGCCAAACGGTCGCTCAGCAAAGCGGGGTGGTCGTGGCCTTGCACCACGATCAGACGATTGTTCGCCATATCCTTGCCTGCCACGAACCACGGTTCGCCCGATGCTTCCCTGGCACCGCCGATACCCAGTCCCTGGCGTTGTCCTATGGTGTAGAACGACAACCCGATATGCCGGCCGATCCGCTTGCCATCCGGCGTGAGGTTGCGAGACGGTGGTGTGGAGCACTCAGGTGCGGGAGCAACCGCGTTGGACCCCCTCCCGCATTCGGGCCTGACGGCTAACGTGTCGGGGGTCCACATTTCGCCCGGCTGGGTGGGCAGGTAGCGGTTCAGGAACTCACGGAACGGACGCTCACCGATGAAACAGATGCCGGTGCTGTCGCGCTTGGCGTGATTGGACAAACCATGCTGCTCGGCAATGCTGCGCACCTGGGATTTCAACAGTCTGCCCAGCGGGAACATCGCACGGCTCAACTGTTTCTGGTTAAGTCGATGCAGGAAATAGCTCTGGTCCTTGCTCGCATCACTGGCCTTGAGCAACTGGAACAGTCCTTCCGTTTCGCGCACTTGCGCGTAATGGCCGGTGGCAATGGTGTCCGCCCCCAGCAGCATGGCGTGGTCAAGAAAGGCCTTGAACTTGATCTCGGCATTGCACAGGATGTCGGGGTTGGGTGTGCGCCCGGCCTGATATTCGCTCAGGAATTCGCTGAATACGCGTTCCTTGTATTCTTTTGAGAAATTGACTGCTTCGATGGGGATCCCGATGGTGTCGGCGACCGAGACCGCGTCCAGCAAATCCTGGCGCGACGAGCAATACTCGTCGTTGTCGTCATCTTCCCAGTTCTTCATGAATAGGCCAACCACGTCGTACCCTTGCTGCTTGAGCAGCAGGGCGGTGACCGAGGAATCTACCCCGCCGGACATGCCAACCACGATACGCCGCCGGGATTGGAGATTGTTTCTCACGTATGCTCCCTCGCCCGCTTGCGGGAGAGGGTTGGGGAGAGGGGAACGAGCTTGCTCGTTAGCCATAGTGGACCAGCATGTCGAGGGGATAGCGCTTTCCTGCAAGGTGATCTTCCACGCAGCGCAATACCAGCGGGCTGCGGTGGCGCGTTATGGTGGTACGGATTTGTTCGGGTGATAGCCATAGGGTTTGCATTATACCGTTGTCGAGCTTGCGGCCAGGCTCTTGTCCGGTGATTTTTCCGGTGATGGCGAAACGCAGATAGGTGGTATCCGCTGCACTTGAATGCCAGCGATAGATGCCCAACAGGTGCTGCGGAACAAAGTGACAGGCCGATTCTTCCAGTGTTTCGCGCACCACGGCGACAACCAATGACTCATCTGCTTCGAGATGTCCGGCAGGCTGGTTGTAGCGTAAACCCTGCGGGGTTTCCTCTTCGACCAGCAGGAATTTTCCGTCGCGTTCGATGACGGCAGCGACAGTGACACTGGGTTTCCAGATCATTTCGTACCCTTGAAATAAAAAGCCGGGGGGAAATAAAAAAGGCAGGGTTTCCCCTGCCTTTGTTGAGCCAGTGCCGGTCTTACTTGGCAGCTGCGTCAGCTTTTGTTTCTTCTTTCTTTTCTGCTTTCTTTGCTTTGTGTGCTTTTGCTTTTTTTGCTTTTGCTTTTTTTGCTTTTTTTGCTTTCTTTTCTTTCTTCTCTTCTTTCTTTGTTTCAGCCTTGGCAGGTGCGGCCGTAGCAGCAGCAGGAGTGGAAGGAGCCATGGTGCCTTCAGCAGCAACAGCAGTGAAAGAAACAGCAGCGAATACAGCAGCGATCAGTAAGGATAACAGTTTGCTCATTGTGAACTCCAATTAATAGTAGATTGATAAACGTTTAAGACACTACTGTGTCGGTGCCTATAACGCGCCGAAGATTTGTTCGGTTGACACCAAACGTTATTATTCCCGGAAGAGTACTGAATCACCGGATACACGCATGTCGTCAAACTTCAGATGCGCAATGGATTATGCTTGTGATAAGGGATTGTGGGACATTCCATGAACCATGGAACAGCGCTTGTTGGTGCCGGGAGAGGGACTCGAACCCTCACACCATTTCTGGCACCGGATTTTGAGTCCGGCGCGTCTACCAGTTCCACCACCCCGGCTAAGCGGGCCGCATTATCCCCGAAGCTAGGTGCCATATCAACCGGATTTGCATTTTGACCGGATGGGCCGGCCCAGATTCCCGCCGCAATGTCGCTTATTTCTGGAGCCGGTCGAAGTCAAAGTGGTAGTATTCAACGACCGCTTGATGGGTATTGGAAGCCGTTGGGACCGGGGTAATGGATACAATTTGGTGGCCATAAACTTAAGGTCTGGAACAGGATAGTTGATCGTGAACGACACACACATGCAGCAAGTGGTAGCTATCGCACGCAGTGCCGGAGCAGCCATCATGGAGGTTTATCTCAGTGGCGATACCGGCGAGACAAGCAAAGCGGACAATTCCCCGCTTACCCTGGCAGATCTGGCCGCGCATCGCATTATTGTTGAAGCACTGGCCAGGCTCACGCCGGATACCCCTATCCTTTCCGAAGAGGCCGCCGACATTGCTTACCCGGTGCGTTCGCAATGGACGCGCTACTGGCTGGTCGATCCGCTCGACGGAACCCGGGAATTCATCAAGCGCAACGGCGAATTCACTGTCAACATCGCGCTGATCGAGCATGGCAAACCTGTGATGGGCGTGGTGTATGCACCGGTTCCGGACCTGTGCTACCACGGCATACCGGGTGTCGGCGCTTTCGTGCAGCGCGGCAACGCTGCGGCGCAGCCTGTCACTGTTAAACCCCTCGCTGCGGGCGAAACCATCAGGGTGGTCGCCAGCCGTTCGCATAGCGATGCACGCACCGAAGCGATGCTCGAACATCTCGGCGATTACCAATGTATCAGCATGGGCAGCTCGCTCAAACTATGTCTGGTTGCCGAAGGAGTTGCACATTTCTACCCGCGCCTGGGGCCGACCATGGAATGGGACACCGCCGCCGCGCATGCCGTGGTGAACGCCGCGGACGGCATGGTGTGCGACATGGCGGGGGACGAATTGCATTACAACAAGGTGGATTTGCATAACCCCGAGTTTCTGGTATTGCCCGTTGCGGACCAGGTCTTGTCAGCGCTTCTGAAACTTCACCGTTAATACGGGATTGAATTTTTTGTGTTTGGGCACCCGCGCGTGTTGCAGTGACTATCGTCCGGAAGGCGAGCTTATTCCCGGGCAGATATACACATCGATTACAATCCCGCCTTTGCATAGTTTCCTTCCGTTTTCATGCGTACCGATGAATTTGATTTTATTTTGCCCGAGCGCTTGATCGCGCAGCATCCGCCCGAGCGTCGCGGTGCCAGCCGCCTGTTGCATGTGCATGACGGCGTCTTGGAGGACAGGCTGTTTGCAGATATGTTGAAGTTGGTCAAGCCGAACGATGTGCTGGTGCTGAATGACACGCGCGTGATCAAGGCACGTTTGTTTGGCAACAAGGAAAGCGCAACAAAGTCACGCAATTCTCTATTGGCTAAGGCCGATGAGATGTTGACAGGCGGCAAGGTCGAGGTGCTGGTCGAACGTGTACTGAATGCGCATGAGGTTCTGGCGCAAGTGCGTGCCAGTCACTCACCCCAAGCCGGGAGTCGTCTGGTGCTGGCCGGGACTTTGGCGGTAGAGGTGCTGGGGCGCGAGGGCGAATTCTTTCACCTGCGTTTTGATGGCAAGGAAGATGTGCTGGACTTGCTCGAACGCCACGGACAATTGCCGTTGCCACCCTACATCACTCATGCGGCGGGGGGCGAAGACGAGCAACGCTATCAGACCGTGTATGCAAACGCAGCCGGTGCAGTTGCTGCTCCCACTGCGGGACTGCATTTCGACGAAGCGATGCTGCAGGCATTGCGCGACAAGGGTGTGAGGATTGCCTATCTGACCCTGCATGTCGGTGCAGGAACCTTTCAGCCGGTACGCGCGGAACACATTCACGAACACAGCATGCACAGCGAGCGCTATGAAATTCCGCAAACGACGGTGGATGCAATCGCCGAGACCCGCGCTGGGCAGGGACGGGTCATTGCGGTGGGAACGACAAGTTTGCGGGCGCTGGAGAGTGCGGCAGATTCCGGTGTGTTGCGGGCCGGGAGCGGAGAAACGGAAATTTTCATCACCCCGGGTTACCGCTTCAGGGTAATTGATGTGCTGCTTACCAATTTTCACCTGCCCCGTTCGACGTTGCTGATGCTGGTATGTGCCTTTGCCGACATGGATGCAATGCTGGAAGCATACCGACATGCGATTGAAAAGGAATACCGTTTCTTCAGTTACGGAGACGCGATGTTGATCGAAAGAAAATCATGAAATTTACCCTGCATAAAACCGACGGCTTTGCCCGTCGCGGCACACTTGATCTTGTCCACGGCAGCGTGGAAACCCCCGCCTTCATGCCGGTCGGTACCTATGGCACGGTGAAGGCGATGTCGCCGCTCGAGTTGCGCGAGATCGGCGCGCAGGTCGTGCTGGGCAACACCTTCCATCTGTGGCTGCGACCTGGGCTGGAAGTGATAGAGGCGCATGGCGGGCTGCACCGTTTCATGGGATGGGACGGACCTATCCTGACCGATTCCGGCGGATTCCAGGTGTTCAGCCTGGGCGCGTTGCGCAAGATCACCGAGAAAGGGGTGACATTCCAGTCGCCTGTAAACGGCGATAAATGTTTCCTGTCGCCGGAAGAATCCATGCGTGTCCAGCGCGTGCTGAGTTCCGACATCGTGATGATTTTCGACGAGTGCACGCCATACCCCGCTGACGAGCGGACGGCAGGGGAATCCATGCGCCTGTCGCTGCGCTGGGCGGCGCGCTCGAAAGCCGCGCATGGCGACAATCCGAATGCACTATTCGGTATCGTGCAGGGCGGGATGCATGAACACCTGCGCGACGAATCATTGCGTGAACTGGAGCATATCGGTTTCGACGGTTACGCCATCGGGGGGCTGTCGGTGGGCGAACCCAAGGAGGATATGTCGCGCATACTCCGGCACACCGCGCCGCAATTGCCGCAGGGCAAGCCGCGCTACCTGATGGGTGTCGGCACGCCGGAAGATATTGTGGTGGGGATCTTGCAGGGCATCGATATGTTTGATTGCGTGATGCCGACGCGCAACGCGCGCAACGGCATGATGTTCACCCGCCTCGGCGACATCAAGATCAAGAATGCACAGTACCGGATGGACATGCGCCCGCTGGACGAGCGGTGCGGCTGTTACACCTGCCGCAACTTCACCCGTGCCTACCTGCACCATCTGCACCGCGTCGGCGAGATACTCGGTGCGCGTTTGAACACAATCCACAACCTGTATTATTACCAGCAATTGATGGGTGAAATCCGCGCTGCGATTGAAGCCGGCGGCTTTGCGGATTTCGTGGCACGCTTCCGGCAGATGCGCGGGCAAAATTGACGCAGTCCGGCAACCCGACTTCGGGACAGGAGGACTCCGGCCGCTACTGTGGGAGCTGAATCTGCGACTGGGTAACGCGCATGTCCCGCTGTTCCAGTACCAGCGACAGGAACTCGCCGGCGGGTAGCGAACGGCTGAACAGGAATCCCTGCGCATGCTGGCAGCCGTTCTGCTGCAGGAATGCAGCTTGCGCGTCGGTTTAGACGCCTTTTGCGACTACCGTCAAGCCGGAGCTGTTTGCCAGCGAGATGATCGTCGTCATGATCGCAGCATCGCGATATGATCATCCCATGCACAATATCGACAGGAATCAGATGCACCCCATCATCAGCTGGGCCGAGGCCGGCACAGAACGTACTGTACGTTGGCGCTCGGAAAGCGGCATGCCGCCGCCCGGGCGCGTGGTCATCGCGGACGACACGATGAAGGTGGCCGAGGCATACCGTCTGGCCTGCGAAGGGACGGCGCTGTTGTGGCGCGGCGATTTCCAGAACGCGAAGCAGTTGCTGCAGGCGATGTCGCGTCGCGCGGATCGCAAGCCGCGCAAGGCTTCCGCGGTCCCGGGTGAAGCTTTTCATCTGCATCGCCAGGCACAGTCGCAACGCGCGCGCACGCTGGCGATGATCCTGATCCCGCTGGATAGCGACTATGGCATCCCGTTGCGCCGCGCGCCGGATATGAAGCTGGCCTGCAACGAAGCCTATGGTAAAAGCAGTGAGCCCACCGTGGCCGCACTGCGCGAATTGCTCGGGCTGGTCGGCGCGCACGAGTGGCGCAAGAAGGGCGTCGAGATTCCCGCCCTGGGAGATGGAACAACCGGTGCGCGTATCCATCCGTACTACGGCGTGTTCTCGCCGGTGCGCGGCGAGTATGTGGAGCTGGTGAATACCGCGCCGCTGCCGCATGCGTTTCCCCGGCCTGAACTGGCATTCGACATCGGCACCGGTACCGGCGTGCTGGCGGCCGTGCTGGCGCGCCGTGGCGTCAAGCATGTCGTGGCCACCGATCAGGACCCGCGCGCGCTGGCCTGTGCCCGCGAAAACATCGCGCGGCTGGGTGTGGCTGCGCAGGTGGAAGTCGTGCAGGCCGACCTGTTCCCCGCAGGCAAGGCGCTGCTGATCGTTTGCAACCCGCCGTGGATACCCGCCCGCCCCAGTTCACCGATCGAACACGCCATCTTCGACCCGGATAGCCGCATGTTGCGCGGCTTTCTCGGCGGGTTGGCGGAACATCTTGAAGCGCACGGGGAAGGCTGGTTGGTGCTTTCCGATATCGCCGAGCATCTCGGTTTGCGCACGCGCGGAGAATTGTTGGCGTTGTTCGAGTCGTCCGGTTTGAAAGTGGTGGAGAGGTTGGATGTGCGCCCGCATCATCCCAAGGTGGTAGACGATAGCGATCCTTTGCATGCGGCGCGAGCGGCAGAGGTTACTTCGTTGTGGAGGTTGGTGGCGCTTCCCTGATTGCTTTTGATGGGCTGTATGACAATTAATTGCGTGCAGCCTTTATCAAGGCTTATGATTCAGTATGAGTCTGCTTCTAAGAGTGAAGCAGACTATTGCTTGGGGGCAGGATCGTCCCTTAGGAGAAGGTGGAGAAAGTCGTCAAATTGATCCCAAAAGTCGCCCCCTGCCATCAGCTTGGCAATCCAACCCCGGCGGGTACTATAAATTGGTTTAATTCTATTTTAAAGACAGGAGTTGACATATGCCCGACTTGATTAAATGGCCAAAGCCATTCCATTTGGAAGATGATGAGATCGCTGCGCATGTAGAGAATCTGGCCTGCCAGATTACGAATGTTGACGGGACACAGCTCGTCGGGACATTGCAGCGCTTCCGGCAGAGCGAGGGGGCTTTCGAGATCAGGCAGGGGCGCTCGGATGAAATTTCTTCCATCCAGATGGACACTGTCAGAAGCCTGCGTCTGCTCCACCCACTGTACCTGAAGAAACAGGGCTCCCTTTCGGATGCGAATTCGGAGGAAGTCGATCAACCTTCCAGACAACAGAAATTTAGCGTCACCTTCAAGGACGGCAAGAAACTTGAGGGACAAACCGCAGGTTACGTCAATCAAAAATACGGAACATATCTTTTCGAGGTTGACGAATCCGGCGCAATATTCCGCCTCTTCATCCCCGCCACTGCAATGGGTAGCTTTTCAATTCGCAGCCCGATCGGCCAGATGCTGATTGAAGAAAAAGCGGTTACCCATCAAGAAGTCGAAGCAGGGCTGGCGCTCCAGAAATTGCTCCGTTCCCAACGCATCGGCGACTATCTGACCGGGGAAGAGATCATAACTGTGGATCAGCTCGCCAAGTCACTGGAGCGGCATCGAGGAAACACACAACTCAAACTCGGGGATGCATTGATCCAGGACAAATTGATCACTCAGGCTCAGCTTGATGAAGCGCTTCTCAAACAGCAGGCTGACAGAAAACAATCTCTCGGCGAAATACTGGGCACCATGGGGATCGTTAGCCCAGAAACCATCAAGCGTACTCTGGCGAAAAAACTCGGCATCCTGTTCGTGAACGTACAGAAATTCAATATTGACCCCGGGGTGATTGCGTTAGTCCCGGAAAAGCTGGTTGAAAAATATACGCTGCTGCCGCTTTACCGGACTGACAAGAAACTGATTGTCGCCATGGAAGATCCGATGCAAACGGCCCCCCTTGAAGAGCTCCGGTTTATTCTGAATCTCACCATCGAACCGGTCATGGCGTTGAAAGAAGACCTGCTTGCCGCCATCAACCTGTATTACAAGTCGAAGTTTAGTTCGGAGGCGGTAGATGACCTTGCCGCGTCCGTGAAGGTAGCCAAGGAAAGTAAAGAGGTCGCGGACGATGAGGCTCCCGGAACGGATAACACGCTGGTCAAGTTCGTCAACATGATGATACTCGATGCCTTCAGACAAGGCGCGTCCGACATCCATGTCGAGACCGCACCCGGCAATCGCCCTTCCCGCGTGCGTTTCCGCAAAGACGGGATCATGGTCAAACAGTTTGAGTTCCCGTCGCAATTCAAGAGGACCCTGGTTTCGCGCATCAAGATCATGGCACAACTGGACATTTCGGAACGGCGCAAACCGCAGGATGGAAAAATCGAATTCAGACATGCCGGATTGGGCAAGCTCGAACTCCGCGTGGCCACCATCCCCACCGCGAACACCCTGGAAGATATTGTAATGCGTGTGCTGGTGGCATCCAAACCCATACCACTGGACCGGCTCGACTTGGCCCAGGATTATCTTGAGGCCGTAAAAATCCTGGCGGCAAAATCGTTTGGACTGTTCCTGATTTGCGGACCGACCGGCTCCGGCAAGACCACCACGCTGCATTCAGTGCTGGGCCACATCAATACCGATGATCGCAAAATCTGGACTGCAGAAGATCCGATCGAAATCACCCAGGAAGGCTTACGCCAGGTGCAGATCAACAGCAAGATAGGCTGGACCTTTGCCACCGCCATGCGCAGCTTTTTGCGCGCCGATCCCGATGTCATCATGGTGGGCGAAATGCGCGATGCAGAAACATGCAAGATGGGGATCGAGGCATCGCTGACCGGCCATCTGGTACTTTCCACCCTGCACACCAATAGCGCCATAGAAAGCATTGTGCGCCTGCTTGACCTCGGCATGGATCCTTTCAACTTTGCCGACGCGCTGCTCGGCGTGCTGTCGCAACGCCTGGTCAGGCGCTTGTGCAACAAATGCAAGAAATCATATAGCCCATCCGATGTGGAAATGCGCGCGCTGGTCGAAGAATATTGCTTTGGCATCCCGCTGGACCCCAAGGTAATCTACCAGCACTGGCAAAAAAAATACCTGAAGGACAGCGATACCCTCACCCTTTACTCCAAAACCGGTTGTAACGAATGCGATGGTTCCGGCTACAAAGGACGCATCGCCGTGCAGGAATTACTGGTAGTCACTCCGGAAATGAGAAAGTTGATCCAGCGCCGCGCCCCGGTCGAGGAAATGCTGGGCCTTGCCATTACCCAAGCCATGCGCACCTTGAAACAGGACGGGATCGAAAAAGTCCTGCAAGGCCACACCGACATCCAGCAAGTGCGTTCGCTTTGAACCTGCAATTCCAATCACCATATGAATCGCCCCTGAATTAATGGACGCTGTTCAACTGCAGCTTTTAAGAAAGCCCAATGACCGCAATAGGGAACAAAGCAGACAACCTTGATTAAACCAGTTCCTTAAAAAACTGTGTAATCGCCAACACCCTCTGCTTCAACTCCCCATACTTCAATTCAATCCGCAGTTTGTCCTGTCCCGCCATTTTGATGTGACGCTTGCTCTGGATCAGCGTGATGATCTTCATCGGGTCTATTGGCGGTTCAGGCACGAACTGGATCATGATGGCCTCGCTGGAGGCATCCACCTTGCTGATGCCGAGCGGACGAGCCGCGATGCGCAGGCGGTGACTATCGAGCAGCGTCTGTGCGGGTTCCGGCAACAGGCCGAATCGGTCGATCAATTCCTGATGCAGGTCGTCGAGTTCTTCCTGCGTGCTGCAGTTGGCGAGGCGCTTGTAGATGACCAGCCGCTGGTGGATGTCGCCGCAATACTCATTGGGCAATAGCGCGGGTGTGTGCAGATTGATCTCGGTGGTGACCCCGAGTGGGTGCGCCATGTCCGGTTCCTTGCCCTGGCGCAGGGAGGCGACTGCGGCATTCAGCATGTCAGCGTACAGGCTGAAGCCGATCTCATGCATTTCGCCGCTCTGTGATTCTCCCAGCACCTCGCCCGCACCGCGTATCTCCAGATCGTGCATGGCGAGGTAAAAGCCGCTGCCGAGTTGCTCCATCGCCTGGATCGCCTCGAGGCGTTTTTTCGCCTGCGAAGTGAGCGCTTCGGTTTCCACCAGCAGATAGGCATACGCCTGATGGTGCGAACGCCCGACGCGACCGCGCAGCTGGTGCAGCTGCGCCAGCCCGAAACGGTCGGCGCGGTTCATGATGATGGTGTTCACGGTGGGGATGTCGATGCCGGTCTCGATGATGGTGGTGCATAACAGCACATTGAAACGCTGCTGGTAAAAGTCGCGCATCACCTGTTCAAGGTCGCGCTCTCCCATCTGTCCGTGGGCCACGCGGATGCGCGCTTCAGGCAGCAGCGCGGTCAGTTTTTCCGCCATGTTGACGATGGTGTCCACCTCGTTGTGCAGGAAATAAACCTGTCCGCCGCGCTTCAGTTCGCGCAGCACCGCCTCGCGAATGATGCCGTTGCTGGTCTGTGCGACGAAGGTCTTGATCGACAAGCGGCGTTGCGGTGCGGTGGCGATGATGGAGAAATCGCGCAGGCCCTCCAGCGACATCGCCAGCGTGCGCGGGATCGGTGTCGCGGTCAGCGTCAGCACGTCGACCTCGGCGCGCAGCGCTTTCAATCTTTCTTTCTGCTGCACGCCGAAGCGGTGCTCTTCGTCGATGATGACCAGACCGAGGTTGTGGAACTTCACGCCTTTCTGGATCAGCTTGTGCGTGCCGATGATGATGTCCAGCCTGCCGTCTTCCATGTCCTTCAGCGCCTGGGTCTGTTCTTTCGCGGATCGAAAGCGCGAAAGTTCGGCTATCTTGATGGGCAGGTCGGCGAAGCGGTCGGAGAAATTCTGGAAATGCTGTTCGGCAAGCAGCGTGGTCGGCACCAGCACCGCGACCTGTTTGCCGTCCATCGCCGCAACGAAGGCGGCGCGCAGCGCGACCTCGGTCTTGCCGAAGCCGACATCGCCGCAGATCAGCCTGTCCATCGGTTTGCCGGATTGCAGGTCGTTGACAACCGCCTCGATCGCCGCGGCCTGGTCGGGTGTTTCCTCGAAACCGAATCCGGCGGCGAATGCCTCGTAATCGTGCGTGCTTACCTTGAAGGCGTGGCCTTTGCGCGTCGCGCGCTGCGCGTAAAGATTCAGCAATTCGGCGGCGGTGTCGCGCACCTGCTGCATTGCGCGGCGTTTCGCCTTGTCCCATGCCGTCGTGCCCAGTTTGTGCAACGGCGCGGTTTCCGGCGCGCCACCGCTGTAGCGGCTGATCACATGCAGTTGTGCCACCGGCACATAGAGCTTGTCGGAACCGGCATATTCAAGCAGCAGGAATTCGTTTTCGCCCTCGCCGAGATCGAGGTTGACCAGCCCCTCGTAGCGCGCGATACCGTGCAGTTCGTGGACCACCGGATCGCCGACCTTGAGCTCGGACAGGTCGCGCAACATACCTTCGACGTTGCTCTTTTTCGCGGCGCGCGCGGCACGGCTGCGCGGTTGTGCCGCGTACAGTTCGGTTTCGGTGACGATTGCGATGTTCTGGTCCGGAAGGGCGAATCCGGATTGCAGCGCGGCGACGCATAGCATGAATTTTTCATTCCCAGCGAGGAACTGCGCATAACTTTCGCACGGCACCGGCGACAGACCGTATTCGTGCAGATAGTCCCCCATGATCTCGCGCCGACCCAGGCTGTCGGCCAGGAGCAGCGCGCGCCCGTTGAAGTTTTGCAGGAACTGAGCGAAAGCCTGGGTGGGGATATCGGCGCGGCGGTTTACCGCGATATCGGGTAAGGGTACGACGGGGCAGGGGGTGATGTTTCTTGGCTGATGTTTGCTATCAGCCATCTCCAGCCGTTCGTGCTGAGCTTGTCGAAGCATGGTCAGTGAAACTTCAGACCCTTCGACAAGCTCAGGATGAACGGGTGATAGGTTTGCGACGATATCCAGCCGCGCAAAATCTTTCATGTGAATAAAGAACTGTTCGGCATCGAGGAACAATTCTTTGGGTTCCAGCAGCGGGCGCTGCGGATCGCCCCTGAGCAGATTGTAGCGGGACGCGGTATCTTTGCTGAAAGTGGCGATGGCCTCGTTCACATCGTGGTGCAGGCACAGTGTGGCATTCCCGGGCAGATAGTCGAACAGCGTGGCGGTGCGCTCGAAGAACAGCGGCAGGTAATACTCTATGCCTGCCGGTGCGTTGCCCTTGCTGACGTTCTTGTAGATGTGCGACCGGGTGGGATCACCCTCGAAGCGTTCGCGGAAACTCTCGCGGAAACGCGACTGACCGGCATCGTCGAGCGGAAATTCACGGGCCGGCAACAAACGGATCTCCGGCACCGGATACAGAGTGCGCTGCGTGTCCACATCGAAGGTGGCGATGGTCTCGATCTCGTCGTCGAACAGATCGATGCGGTACGGCAGCACGCTGCCCATCGCAAACAGGTCGATAATGCCGCCGCGCACGCAATATTCGCCGGGTGAAAGCACCTGCTGTACATGACTGTAGCCGGCAAGCGTCATCTGTTCGCGAAATTTGGCCAGGTTGAGTTTTTCGGCGCGTTTGAGGAAGAAGGTATAGGCAGCCAGGTATTCCACCGGCGGCAGCGGGTACAGCGCGGTGGTCACCGGCACCACCAGCACGTCGCAGGACAGACTGTGCACATGATGCAGCGTCGCCAGCCGTTCCGAGATCAGGTCCTGATGTGGCGAAAAGTGATCATAGGGCAGGGTTTCCCAGTCCGGCAGCAGATGCACGCGAAGTTCCGGTCCGAAGAACGGGATTTCTTCCACCAGTCGTTGGGCTTCCTGCGCATTGGCGGCAATCACGACAAGCGGAGCTTTTTTTTCAGCGAATTGTGCCAGCGCCAGTGCATCGGACGAGCCGGTCAATCCGGTATAGCGGGGGCGGGAATGGGAAGATGAGAGCAACATGACAACAGCCGAAAACAAAGGCGAGCATTATAAGCCAAGCGCGCAGGCAAACTTTTAATTTACAATCACACCATGACTGAATTTCACGCTTTGGTTCCTGCTGCCGGATTCGGTGCACGCATGGAGCACGAACTGCCCAAGCAGTACCTGCTGCTGGCAGGACAGCCGATGATCGCGCACGCGTTGGATACATTATGTTCCAGCCCGGATATATCGACCGTGTTCGTCATACTGGCTCCGGACGACAAGATCTTCCATACCTACGACTGGTCGCGCTTTGGCGACAAGCTGCAACCGCTCTTTTGCGGCGGGGAAAGGCGTTCGGATACGGTGCTGAACGGTTTGATCGCCTCCGAGCTGGAGCCGGACGACTGGGTGCTGGTGCATGACGCGGCGCGTCCCTGCCTGACCCATGCGCACCTGGCCGGGCTGATTGCCGCATTGCGTGACGATGAGGTGGGCGGCATTCTCGCGGTACCGGCGGCGGATACGCTGAAGCGTGCCGATGATCTGGACCGGATCCTGCGTACCGAGAGTCGCGAGCACTTGTGGCAGGCGCAAACACCGCAGATGTTTCGTGCCGGACTGCTGGCGCGGGCATTACAACAGCCCGGCAGCTTTACCGACGAGGCCTCGGCGGTCGAGGCGCTGGGCCTGCAGCCAAAACTCGTACCGGGCACATCATCCAATTTCAAGGTCACCTATCCGCAGGATATGCTGCTTGCGGAATTACTCCTCACCCAACAGGGAAAATGAACATGCGTATCGGTCAGGGTTACGATGTCCACCAGCTGGCCGAAGGCCGCAAGCTGATCATCGGCGGGGTGGAAATCCCGCATGAAAAAGGTTTGCTCGGGCACTCTGATGCGGATGTGCTGCTACACGCGATCTGCGATGCGCTGCTCGGTGCGGCGGCACTGGGCGACATCGGACGGCATTTCTCCGACAGCGACGAAAAATTCAAGAACATCGACAGCCGCATCCTGCTGCGCGAGGCGTTGCATCTGGTGCGCGAACAGGGTTTTCGCGTCGGCAACGTGGACGCGACCATCATCGCGCAGGCACCGAAGATGGCGCCGCATATCTTCCAGATGGTGGAGAATATCGCCGCCGACCTGCGCGTGGAGAAAAGCGCCGTCAATGTGAAGGCAACCACCACCGAAAAGCTTGGCTTTGCCGGACGCGGCGAGGGCATCGCGGCACAGGCAATCGTTCTGCTGCTGGCGGACTGATGCGCATATTGGCCCTGGACACCTCCACCGAATACTGTTCAGTCGCGCTGTGGCACGACAGCGCCGTGATCGAACGTTGGGAACTGGCTGGACAAAAACATTCTGAGCTGTTGATCGATATGCTGGATGCGCTGTTGAAAGATGCAGGGATCAAGTTGGCGCAGGTCGATGGTATTGCTTTCGGAAAAGGGCCGGGTTCGTTCACCGGCGTGCGCATCGCCTGCGGTGCGGCACAGGGTCTGGCGTTCGGCGCGAATCTTTCCGTGGCCGGGGTATGCACGCTGGAAGCCATGGCTGAAGCATCAGGCAGACCGCGCGTGATCGCCGCACTCGATGCGCGCATGGGCGAGATTTATCACGCGGCGTACGAAAAACAGGATGGTGTCTGGACGACGGTGAGCGAGCCGTGTTTGTGCAAACCGGAAGATGCACCAAAGGTAGGCAATCTGCTATACGCTAATACTAAAGGCAGGCAATCCACTATCCAGCAAGCTGGGCGTGGAGTTGACACAGCGAATGCAGAATTGACGCCCCCGCCGGTTCGGGGCGAAAACTGGTTCGGTGCGGGAAGCGGTTTTGCCACGCATGGCAACGCACTGGAAGAACGATATGCCGGACAGTTGCTTGGCGTTGATGCAGGCATGGTGCCGCAGGCCGCAGCGATAGCCGCACTCGGCGCGGTGCAATTCGTTGCCGGTTACGGTGTGGACGCAGCACAGGCCTTGCCGCTGTATCTGCGCGACAAGGTGGCGCTGAAAACCAGCGAAAGGGTACAGCGTTAGAAAAATGGCAATGCGTGTGATGATCCCCGAGGATGTGGATGCGGTATTCGCGATCGAACAGGCAGTGCAGGCCTATCCATGGACGCGCGGCAATTTCACCGATGCGCTGAAGAATGGATATTTTTGCCGTGTAGACGAAGTGGATGGCGGGATAAGAGGTTATGCGGTGCTGATGCCTATCATGGATGAGGCCGAGTTGTTGAACATCGGCGTGGCGGCAGATCGACAGCGCAAGGGTGTGGGGCGTGAGATGTTGCTCGAAATGCTCGACATGGCATGCGGGAAGAATATGATCAGGGTGTTTCTCGAAGTTCGTGCGTCCAATGCCGCGGCGCTGGCCTTGTATCGTAGCGCCGGTTTCGTCGAGATCGGCTTGCGCAAAGGTTATTACAGGGATGCCGGCGGGGGCGAAGATGCGATCACGATGGCGTGCAGATTGACGGGAGAGATTGATGGATAGGCGGGAAGCGATACTGCGCGAGTTGAATCTCTATCCGCTGTGGAAACGGCGGGAATCACCGCTTCCCATCCCGACCGGTGACATGACTGCTGCGGATGCCGTCGTTCAGCCTGATCCTTCGGTATCAATCACGACCCGGGGTTCAGCCGAAGCACGTAAAGCAGAAATTCCGGTCGTCCCGGTCGAGCAACGGGAACCGGAAAAAAACGAAACCCCGGAAAAAACCAAAGAGGCTCCCGCAGTTTCCCAGGCATCCGACGCCGAAGGACTCGACTGGTCACAACTGAAGCAACGGGTGAAAGCATGCACACTCTGCAAGTTGCGCGCAGGATGCACGCAAACAGTGTTGGGCGTGGGTGATGAAAGCGCCGACTGGCTGTTCGTGGGTGAGGGACCGGGGGTAGACGAGGATGCGCTGGGTGAGCCGTTCGTCGAGCAGGCGGGCAAATTGCTGGACAACATGCTGATGTCGATCAAACTGAAACGCGGCAACAACGTGTACATCGCGAACATCGTCAAGTGCAGGCCGCCGGGTAACCGCAACCCTGAAACCGATGAGATCGCCTCTTGCCTGCCCTACTTGCAACGCCAGATCGAATTGATCCGGCCCAGGGTGATCATCGCGCTGGGCAAGGTGGCCTCGAATGCGCTGCTTGGCAGTCCCGCGACCCTCGCCAGTCTGCGCGGCAAGCTGCACGACTATCGCGGCACTCCATTGATCGTCACCTATCACCCCGCGTACCTGCTGCGCAGCCCGTCGGAAAAAGCCAAGGCATGGCAGGATTTGCTTCTGGCGGTGGATACGATGCAGAAAGCATAGGGTGCTGGTGGAGCTAATGCCAACCTGCCATCAGGTTTGCTACATCTGCCCCGAATCCTGGTCATGACCGTGGCGCCGGTACAGCACGGTCATGATGCCCGACATCAGAAGGCCGAACACCATGATGATCAGATAGATGCTGAGTTGCAGTTTCTCCATTGCGGCGTAAAGTCCCAGCATCACGAAAATGCTCAGGTTCTCGTTGAAATTTTGTACGGCGATGGAACTTCCCGACCCCATCAGCAGGTGGCCGCGATGTTGCAGCAGTGCGTTCATCGGTACCACGAAATAACCACCCATCGCGCCGAGAGTGATCAGCAGTAGCGTTGCCAGCGTGCTGTTGGTGATCGGGATCATCAGCAGCACCATCAAACCCATCGCAATCCCGACCGGCAACACTTTCACCGAATGTTGCAGTGTGACAAATCTTGCCGCCAGTGCCGCGCCGATGGCGATGCCGATTGCGAACCATGCGGTAAGTTGGGCGGCTGCGCTGATGTCAAAATGCAATGCCACTGCTGCCCACCCGAGCAATAGCAGGCGCAGCGTGGCTCCGGTACCCCAGAACAGGGTGGTGACCGCGAGCGAAACCTGTCCCAGCGGATCTTTCCACAGCAGTCTGAAACAGTGCAGGAAATCCCTGACCAGAAAAAAAGGATTGCGGCTGAGCACCTTGTGGTCGATCGCCACGCGCGGGATGTAGAGATTGAACCATGCGGCAATGATGTATATTCCGGTGATGAAAACAATCGCCAATTGCGGCAGGGTATCGATGCCGGTGTCGATGAAGGGTACATCCCACCAGTTCAGCATGGGTCCGGTAATCGCCGGACTGATGAAGATGCCGCCGATTACCGCGCCCAGAACAATGGCCAGCACTGTCAG
>JBBRFZ010000010.1:0-33973 GCA_038241165.1 Burkholderiales bacterium
CAGATAAGATTGAATTGTTGCTAAAGGGAGTTCCCTTCAAAGACGGTGAACCGGTACAAGATGATCTGCCGGCTCAACAGAAACTTGCCGCCTGACGCATCATGCTAAAGATCGGCCATACACCAGATTTGACCATAACTCCTCGTCCTGTCGGGGACCTGCAAATAATACTTCCGACAATAGGTGCCAAAACCCAGTTCGTATACGGACAAACAAATTACAGCTATGTCAACGTGATGCACGAAATGCCGGAGGTCAGCGGAAAAACAGAAACCATTTACAACCTTCATGTTCCGCCAGGCTGGCATACTGTTTCTCCCGAGCCCTGTGATACCAGCTTCACTTACTGGTGCTTCAATACCACGGTGGATGTCGGCGTGGTTACCGATCTTTACCCTTTGGCTGATCCACAGACCTATCCTGGACTGCCATATATCAGAGTTCGAAATAACCCAACAACAGATCCACACCCCAATTCTGTCGCATTTTATGGAACGATCAACACTCTGTTTTTCCTTAACAACATTGCAATTTCATATCAGAAAAAAGGATACATGCTTAGTGTGAACGATATGAGCCTGCCCAGAGGCGGGCTATTTGATGTTCACGCGAAATACCTTACTCCTCATAGTTATCACAGAACCGGCCAGAGCGTAGATATTAATCAAGATATTAACGGCGATTGCCTCGAAAACGATGAGTTACGTGCGGTGGTTGATAAAGAAATGCCAATCCAAGCCGGATCAAAGTTTGCCAATCCCAAGCGTTATTTCCCCAGTCGCTTCCTATGTGAAACGGGCAACCACAATAATATTCACCTCGATTTCGACGGAATGGTGTTTTGACAGGAGTAACGCAATTGCTTAATCCGTTTCAATCACACAAGGATATTCGCCATGTCACATTTAATTAGGTTTTACCTATTCGGGTGCCTGTTGTTGGCCACCCAGGTGCAAGCAGTCGGATTGATGCCTACTCCCATATTGACCAATGCAAAAATCAGCGCCGATGCAGCTTTCGATCAGGCTGCCGGAACATATAACTATAGCTATACGGTGACCAACCCGGCAAGTAACACGGGCGAGATATGGGACATCAAGATCGATGTTTCAGCTGACGCATCGACTAACGGGATGGCAAACAATTCGTGGGGACTCACCATCCCATCGGGCTTGAGCAGAGAAGATTTTGTTACTGCTTTATCTGACATGGTAGCAACGAATAATCGGCTAAGTGAACCCTGGCCGCTGCAGCCTCAAACCATTGTGCCTTTTGGATCGAATGTACCGCCGGGCTGGTTTGGCGAATTAGGCATAGATAGCGTTGCGTCTTTCAATAGCAGCAATAGAAAGTGGCGCATAGCGCCAGGCACCAGCCTCGGTGGATTTCAATTGATCAGCTATGGGGTGCCCACCATACGGGATGTCCAGCTCATTCCCTTCTGGGTACATGTTGTTGCCGATCATGACGCCGTGTCAACGGCGGACAGACTGGCTGCCGGGCAAATCGAGCGTGACATCATCTTCCATGCGGTGTCGCTTGGCCCATCTGGTGTTGCTTATGGTTCGTTTGCCCATTGGAACCAACTGCGCGATGACCTGGTTCGTGCGAAACAGCTTGGCTGGATTACTGACCCTACGCTGGCGAACACCCTGATCAGCCAGTTGGCCGTTGCACGTCAAGCACTGGATGCAAAGGATTTCTATACGGCTAAAACCTTGTTGCAACCCATGCTGACCACGATCAGCCAATCCGCTCCTGCGCAACGCACCAGCGAGGGCTATGCGTTGGTTTACCTTAACGTTCAAGCGCTGATCAATAACACGCCGAATAATCAGATCGAGCCAAAAGTCTCGCTGACGCCCAAAAGTTCACTCTTGTCGATTGGCGGCAAACAGAAACTCACCGTTAACGTGATTGATCTCGCCAACGGCAGCACGCCGTTGGCGGGCATTCCGATCCGCTATACAGTGGATTCAGGACCCAATGCGGGCACTGTATTAGGCGACACGCAAACTGATACCCAAGGTATCGCAACGATGGCATACACCAGTGCACAAACCGGGACGGACAGCATCATTGCCACCGCCCTGTTTTATGGCGGGGAAGTTACCTTTGACGACAGAGGAGTTGTCGTTTGGTCGGGCGGACCGGATTTAGTAATTCCATTGTTCAGCCCTCCATTGTTGATCACAAAAGGAGGCAATAAATTCTATATGAGCGAGGAAACCCAGAACATCGGCAACGTCAAGGCGCCGGCATCGGTTACCCGTTACTACATCTCCGCCACGCCGATTATCGACGCCACTACTGCGCAAGCGGCGCAGGTTATCGGCGAACGTACTATTCCCGCACTTCAGCCGGGAAAATCAGACAGCATCAATCAGAAAGTCTTTCACATACCCAGTAATCTGTTGTCAGGAACGTATTATCTGGCTGCTTGTGCGGATGCCGGTAATGTGGTGGTGGAATTGAATGAAGACAACAATTGCTCATTCAGTCAAATTGAAGATCACCAGTCCTTTATCGTGCCCATACAAAAAATTAAAGGTACCAATGGAAAAAATGATGAGGATGACGAGCACGAGGACGAAGATCATCACGATGCCCGCGACGGTAGCAAGAGCAAAGAAGGCGGGATATTCGGGAATCCTTTCGGGAAACCAGAGGAAAAACGATGAAAAGCGTAATCTCCCAGATTTATAGTTGAAGCATCTTGCTGAAACGGAATGGTCAACATAAGACCGGTCTTATAAGAACCCAAGCCTGTGTTCGAACGTAAAGCAACGTTAAAGTCGCGCCATTTCCTATGTGGTGAACTTCAGTATTGTGGGCTATTTTCATTTCTCTATCTGTCGGGAGCCAGACGACTGGAAGGTTTGGCTTCGGGTGACCAAATCACAATATTGACTGACTCCTTTGGGTTGCGGTTTCAACCGGTCGATAAGAGACAGTCACGCCGACTAAGTTACGCCCGACTGAACTGGCAGCAGCATAGCAGCCATTCAAATGCTCAACTTCTGATGACAACTGTGTGTCGGGAGTAGAGCCTAGTGATGCCGCGTTTCTGAAACGTGAATTTTCAAGAATCTCAAGCTCTTGTGACGGCAGACATTGCGATTCAAAACTCACACCAGAAGTGCATCGAGCGATTTCCATGCTTCATCCACAGACCGCAGCGCATCGATATCGCCGTTGTTGACAAAGGTCACCGCGGCATTCAGTTCAGCGCTGCCGAGCGGCTCATGAAATTCCTGCAACTTTTTCAATACCGGGACATCGGCTTCGGAGGCATCGTTGCGTTGTCTGTTGCGCAGCACTAGCCGTTCCGCGAGCAAGACCGCGTCGGTCTGCACGCTGGCGATCACGAAGGGAACTCCAATTTCCCGTGCAAGCGCGCGGAAGATTTCGCGTTCGGATTGCAGCATGAACGCGGCATCGACAATCACGGGGAATCCGGCTGCGATCACACCGCGGGCCAGCTCCTGTAATCGTGCATAGGTGCGGCGTGTCGCCGCTTCGCTGTAGATGTCCACATCGGTCTGCGCCTTGCTGTCGGCCAGAGGCGGCAAACCGAACAACCGTTTGCGCTCGACATCGGAACGGACACGTATCGCGCCCAGCCGCTCCAGCGCGAGCTGTGAAAATGTGCTTTTGCCGCAACCGGGCAACCCCTGGGTGATGATCACCGCAGGGCGCCGTCGGGCCAGGCAGCCACGGGCCAGGCGCAGATAACCCAGGCAGGATTTCAATTCTCTTTTTATTCTTGCGCCACGCTGGCCGGCGCGTATCGCGGCGATCTTGGCACGCACCATCGCGCGGTAGCCGAGATAGAAACGCAGCACGCCGATACCGGAAAAATCCCCGGTTATCTCCAGATAGGCGTTGAGCAGGCGCCACGCCAGTTGCGGCTGGCCGCGCCGCAACAGATCCATGACGGTAAAGCTGATCTCGCTGACCACATCGATCCAGCGCAACGCGGGGCTGAACTCGATGCAGTCGAAAGGGGTGGGGACATTGTCCAGCAGTACGATGTTGCCGAGATGCAGGTCGCCGTGGCACTCGCGCACCCGGCCTGCTGCCGCACGCTGCTCAAACAGCGGCTCGCAGGCATTGAACTCCCGCGCACTGGCTACCTGTACTGTTTCGAGCATCGCCAGGTCATCGGGTGTAGCGAACATCTGCGCCAAGGGTACAAAGTTCTGTTCCGCAGCTTGCTGGATTTCGCCTATTGAGCAATGCGGGGAACCCGCTGCGGCCGGTGGCAGCGCCGCGCGAAAATCGGCGATGATGGCAGCCAGTTTGTCAATATGGGCGGGGGTGATGAGGCCGCGTGACAGCATGCGATCCATCATGTCCGATTGTGCAAAGCGCCGCATGTGCACCGCGTATTCGATGGCGGGTTGCCTGGCCACCCCGGGGCCCAACACGGGTTCTTCCGGGATGCCGCCGATCACCACGACGTCGAGATATAGGCTGGGGGCAAGGCGGCGGTTCAGGCGCAGCTCTTCACCGCAATAGAAATGGCGCAATGCCAGCGTCGAAAAATCGAGGAAGCCGAGATCGACGGCTTTCTTGATCTTGTAGGCATCATGTCCGGTCAGCAGCACCCACGAGATATGTGTCTCCTCGACTCTGGGTTTGTGAGGGAAGAATCCGGATGCACACAAGGCATCCACCAATTGCTGCTGGCGCAACAATTCCCGAGAGCTGTTTGCAGGTAAGGACTGTGTGGGCATCGTGGAAATTCCCCTTGTGAGCCGCACTTTAGCACGGCATTGATTTTTTAACAGATTCCGCCCTTTGTTCTTCACGGTTTGGTATATTGCGGTCTGGCGGTTTTCTTGCTAGCGTTCGCCTATCGGCGTTTCGCTTGTGCCATAACAACAATCCCAATTTCGTGACACACGTCAGATACATATTCAAATGATCTCACTACGCCACCTGTCGATTGCCATTGTCACGTCCGGATTGATTGCCGCGCTCGTATTCCTGTATTACAAAACCGAAGCGGTGAATCTCGGTGAACGCAATACGGTTGTTGCCCTTTTGGGCACATTGCAGGAGGTCGAGGGCCGATGGAATATCGATGTGCTGCGCATGCGCACCGAGATGGATTCCGAAGAGACTGTCCTGCCGAACCGTGCTTCCGCAGCGAAGAACACACTCCGGGAATTGAAAAATGCCATGCCGCTTATCGATAGCACGGCATTGAACGAAAATCTGGGAACAATCACCAAAGCGTTCACCGAGAAAGCCGAACTGGTTGAGAAATACAAGGCGGTGATCGACAGTTCCAAAAATGCATTGCTCAAAACCATGTCCATTGCGGACAAACCCATTGTGACTGAAGCGAAAACCCCAAAGAGGGCGACGCGGGAAAAGGAATTCAACCAGACCCTGGGCCAGGTCGCCGCAGCCGCCTCCGGATATTATTTGCTGCAACAGGATGCGCAGCGAACAACGCTCGAAAACTCGGCGATAAAGATGCTGGCGTTATCGGGTGATATGGATGCAGCCGTACAAGATACAGCCAACAGAATGTATGACGCCACCCAGGAGATGCTCAAAGCCGAACCCGTCGGCCAGGAGTTGTTGTCCAGGATCGAGCAACTGGATTCCGGACCACGACTCAGCGGAATGCTGCTCTCGTTGAACGATGAACTGGAGGCAAAGCTGGCCGACAAAGAGCGTTTTCGCGTTTACATGATCGCCTATGCCGCTGCGCTGCTGATCGGGCTGGGTTATCTCGGCATCAGGATCGTGGTGGCAAATGAATCCCTGGAACGCCGCGTCACGGAACGCACCAGCGAGCTTTCCGACGCGTTGCGGCATCTCAGGGAATCTGAAACCCAGCTGATACAGTCGGAAAAAATGTCATCGCTCGGGCACATGGTCGCCGGTGTGGCGCATGAGATCAACACGCCGCTTGCCTACGTGAACAACAGCCTGTCCGCGGTCGATAATCACCTGCCGGAAATCATCTGCGTAATAAGCGATTGTGAAAAGCTGCTGGCCCAGCTCAATGACCCGAATATTCTGCCGGAAGACCTGAACCGGCAGTTTGCGCTGGTATCGGGGCAGCTTGAGCAGATCAACCGGGATGGGTTGCTGGGTGAACTGACCGGTTTGGTCAAGGACGGCCTGTACGGCACCACCCAAGTCGGTGAAATCGTCTCCAATCTGAAGGAATTCAGCCGTCTCGACCGCAGCAAGGTGAGCAGTTTCAACGTGAATGACGGCCTCGACAGCACATTGGGACTTGCCCGGCATCTGCTCAAATCGATCAAGGTCAACAAGCAGTTTGATGAGCTACCCGCCATCACCTGCGCACCGTCGCAAATCAATCAGGTGTTTCTCAACCTGATTACAAATGCAACCCAGGTGCTGCCACCGCAAGGCGGGGAAATCACCCTTTACACGCGGTTTGAAAACGATGGCGTTGCAATCGATGTTGCCGACAACGGTAAAGGTATCCCGCGGGATGTGCTGCCGAAAATTTTCGATCCATTTTTCACCACCAAGGAAATCGGCGAGGGTACCGGCCTCGGCCTATCCATTTCATACCAGATCATCAAGGATCACGGCGGCCGCATCAGCGTCGAATCGCAGGTTGGACGCGGCACGAAATTTACCCTCTGGTTGCCGCTCAAGCCGCCATCCGAAACCCAACTTCCCACCTGACCCACCATGACATCACAACCGAAAAAAATCGGAAAATACGAAATCCGCGCCGAACTTGGCAAAGGCGCCATGGGGACGGTCTTCAAATGTTTCGACCCGCAGATTTCGCGTTGGGTCGCGATCAAAGCCATTGTCAAGACATCACTCGACCCGGCCGACCTGCAACAACTGGTCATCCGTTTCCGCCACGAAGCCCAGGCTGTAGGGCGGCTCATTCATCCGCGCATCGTGCAGGTCTACGACTATGGCGAAGACGATCAACTCGCCTACATCGTGATGGAGCTGGTGAACGGCAAGTCACTGCAGCAGCACCTTTCGCATGGTGCAAGCTATAGCCTGTCTGAAATAGTCGAAATCATCAGGCCGTTGCTCGACGGGCTCGGCTATGTGCATTCCGAAGGCATTGTGCACCGCGACCTCAAGCCGTCGAACATCCTGATCAATAACGATGGCCGAATCAAGATTTGCGATTTTGGCATTGCACATTCCGAATCGTCTGAGCTGACCAAGTTTGGCGATGTGCTCGGCTCGCTGCACTACATGTCGCCGGAGCAAGTCATCGGCACGGCGGTCGACGCGCGCTCCGACCTCTATTCGGTGGGGGTGATCGCCTATGAACTTCTGACCGGAAAAAAACCTTTCCTCGGCAAAAGCGCAAGCGTCATGCAGCAGGTGGTCGACGAGGCTCCGGTAGCGCCATCCATTGTCAACCCCAAACTGACACCCCAGATCGATCATGTGATACTTAAAGCGCTTGCCAAGGATAGCGAGATGCGATTTCAGACTGCACGCGAGTTTTCCGATGCATTCGTTGAGGCAGTGGGGCTCACCACCCATCAGAGGATGACAGCATCCCGGCCCGGCCAGTCTGAAGCGCAACCTGCCTTGCAACCCGACATAACAACGAATAACAGCCTGATCAATGCCGCGCGGATGATCACTCCCCGTGCCGAGCAAACATCCGAGCGTACCGGCAGCCAGGATAGCGAACCGGGACAGGTGACGGAGGATTTTTTTGCCGGAAGCGGGGATAGCCAGTTCGACCTCGACAAGAGCGTCAGAAGAGCCAGTATCCTGGCGGTGGACGACGAAGAGCGCATCCTGAACGGCCTGAAATCCCTGTTTCGCATGCGCTACCACGTCTTCACCACGACCAACCCGAACCAGGCACTCGATTTCATCAAGCGCCACAAGATCAATGTCATCATCAGCGACCAGCGGATGCCGATCATGCTTGGCGTTGATTTGTTGCGCCAGGCGCGTGAAATTTCACCCAACACCGTACGCATCCTGCTCACAGGTTATTCCGATCTGGCATCCATAATCGGTTCCATCAATGACGGCGAGGTCTATCGATTCATCAGTAAACCATGGAATAACAAGGAGTTACAGCAGACTGTTGCGGAAGCGGTTACGATCTCTCTGGAACTCGCCGATGCCCCAGCCATCTCTTTGGTGCTACCGCGCAGCCTGAACGTGGGCATCATGGTCATAGACAAGGATGAGGAGACTTACCGGGTCACCAAAGCACTGATAGATGGCCTGTGCCCGGTGCATTACGCAGCCAACATGGAAGACGCGATCGCGCTGATGCAGGAAAACGAGATCGCCGTGGTGCTCGCCGATGTCGGAACGGGCAACGACGACATGGCGGCAATGGTCAAGCTGCTTAAGCAGGAGAATCCGCAGATACTGACCATCGTTCTTACTACCGCATCCGATTCGGACATGGTGATCGAACTGATCAATCAGGCGCAGATATTCCGCTTCCTGAACAAGCCGGCGAAAGTGAATATGCTCAAGAAGCATCTGCATGCCGCACTGGCGCAGTACGTGGCCTTTAGAAAGTCACCGCAGTTGCTGAAACAGTATCAAGTGCAGGAATCCGGGAATGTGCGCAACTCATTGCTAAGCAAAAAGATACTCAAGGGAATAACGGCACTATCCGACCGTTGGTTCAAGGCCAGGTAGTCATCTTTCTTCCCGCCTGTTTCTGACGTCTCCCGGCAAGCGTCATCTTTAATTTCTTCCCGACATACTCATTACAATGCAACCCGGCCCGCGTATGGCTGAATGTTCGCTCACGGGTTGAATATGCGGCGGGCCGGTTTGGAGAACGGAGGCCGGTCGGAACGAGCGGTCATATTGGACCGATGAACGGTATGAATAGGTAACGAGCGGTAAACAATCGGGATAAGCGGTGTTGCCCCAATAAAACAGAGCAGGCAAAGTGTTCTTCGTTTGGGAGAGCGCTTCCTGGCCTTTCCTCAAGCGGAAAGCCGGTACTTCAGTGCTGAAATGCCGACATAAAATGGGGAGGAATAAGCAATGATAGACCGTAATCCGTGGTTGTTTTGGCCCGACAGCGTAGCGCTGTCCGTCTTGGTCCTGGCTGTAATGGCGATGTTGTTCCTGTATGCAGCCCGCCAACCGATGCATGGGGTGATCCACTCGGTATGCAATCTGGTCACCCAGTCAACACGTTTCATTTCCCGCGGGCTGTTCCTGAGTGCGGATACCCTGCGTTTGCGCAATCAGGCGGTGTTACTGGCGCACAGCAAGGAAAGCGCGGCATCGATGATAGACCGGGAATTCGAGCGTGTCGGCAACATCATCCGCAGGGACTTGAAGGAATTTCCGGTCCTGCAGCGCAAGCTGATGGAAGAGGTGACTCAGATTGACGATGACTACCGCAGATGCGGCGAAGTCCCTCCGCCACCCCCGGAATGGGTAAATGCGCTCGAATCGGTATCGCAACTCAAATCGGGTGGCGATATACCGCGCAAGCTGCTGGAAGATGTCAACAAGTCTATCCAGAAAATCCATGACAAGACAGTGTCTGAATACCGCCGTTCCTATGAAGAACGCCACAAGATACTGAAGGGAATGCAACCGGCGTTGCGTTCTGTGGACAGGCTGATGGGGGAGATGGACAAGAAAATGGTTTCCCTGCATGCCAATGCAAAACAGATCGATGGCGACATGACAAAATTCGCGGGTATGCGCGCCAAGGACAGCAAAACAGAACATGCGCTGACCGTGTCGGCATTCGTGCAACTGGCGATTTCCTCGCTGGTGATGGTGATCGCATTGGGTGGTGCATTCATCAACTACAAGCTGATCGCGTTGCCGATGTCGGAGATGGTCGGCGCCAGCGATTACATTACCGACAACCTGAGGACTTCGGATGTCGCGGCACTGGTGATCATTCTGATGGAAGCATCGATGGGGCTGTTTCTGCTCGAGTCGCTGCGCATCACCCAGTTGTTTCCCAAGATTGCCAGCATGGATGACCGCATGCGCCGCCGTCTGATGATGGCTTCGCTGATCTTTCTGGTGATACTGGCCAGTATCGAATCGTCCCTGGCACTGATGCGCGACATGCTGGTCGCCGACAAGGCTGCGCTGATGCACGACCTGTCCTCGTCCGCACCGGCCGTGACCCGGGGCTGGATGTCGAACATTCCAATGGCAGGCCAGATGATCATGGGCTTCGTGTTGCCGTTTGCACTGGCTTTCGTCGCAATCCCGCTGGAAAGCGTGGTGCATTCGCTGCGCACCGTGTTCGGCGTGTTGCTGGTGCAGAGCATGCGCGGGCTGGGTTTCGTGCTCAGGTTCACCGGTGTGGTGTTCAGACGTTTCGCCAAGGTGTTGGAATTGAGCTACGACATCCTGATCGTGATACCGCTGATGCTGGAACGCTGGGTGGTCGCTTTGCGCGGAGTGACACTTGTGAAAGCCCAGGCCAAACCCGGGAGTGCATCATGAAAAAATCACTGCCCGTATTGGTACTGCTCCTGGCCGCATTTCTTCTCTCTTCCTGCGGCGAGAGCCGCATGCACAGCCAGGCAGTGTATATGCTGGTTGATACTTCCGGCACCTACACCAAGGAAATCAACAAGGCTGCCAGGGTGATCAATTACCTGCTGGCCACGCTGAACTCGGGCGATTCGCTGGCGGTTGCCAAAGTGGAGACGCGCAGCTTCACGGAAAAGGACATCATCGACAAGGTTACCTTCGACCGGCGCCCGTCTGAGGCAACCCGGCAGAAGCGTGCATTCAAGGCCAGGATAGAGGCGTTTACCCGGGGCATACATGGCAGTTCATATACCGATATCACAGGGGGGCTGATTCAGGCGGCGGAATACCTGAACGAAACCCGGGCCGGCACCAGGACTATCGTGATCTTTTCCGACATGCAGGAAGAACTGGGCAAGGGAACGGTGCGCGATTTCCCGATCAAGCTTGACGGGATTAGTATCGTGGCGTTGAACGTCAGCAAGCTGGGCACCGATAACGCCGATCCGCGTTTGTACCTCGATCGGCTGGCGCACTGGAAGGCGAGGGTGCTCAAGGCCGGTGCCACCAATTGGGAAGTGGTGAACGATCTGGAGAACAACATGGAATCCATCCTGAACACCCGCTGATGGCGGTTGGATAGCATTCAACGGGGTCGGCATGTGCCGGCCCCGTTTTATTTCAGGATCCGGTATGGGAGCGAATCTGATGATGCCGGCCATTTCAATACCCGCGAAGTTTGCTAATATGTGTACATGGGCAATCCTGCGTACTTGAAATATTCCTGCCCAATCCATGAGGTTATCGCATGAAAATCGGCATACCAAAGGAAATCAAGCCCAACGAAAATCGTATCTCGCTGGTTCCCGCAGGGGCGGCGGCTTTGGTGTCGGCGGGGCATACTGTTGTCGTGGAAACAGGTGCGGGACTGGGCAGCGACTTTTCTGATGCGCAATATCTGGCTGCGGGTGCGCAGATTGGGCGGGATGCCGATGCGGTCTGGGCGATATCCGAACTGATCGTGAAAGTGAAAGAACCGGTCGAACCGGAATGGAATCGCATCAAACCCGGGCAGGTCATCTTTACTTATTTTCATTTTGCCGCAAATGAGCAATTGACCAGGGCGCACATCGACTGCGGCGCGACCTGCATCGCATATGAAACCGTTGAATTGCCTTCGGGCGAGCTGCCGCTGCTGACACCAATGTCTGAAGTGGCCGGGCGCATGGTGGTGCAGGAAGGCGCAAAGTATCTGGAAAACCTGTATGGCGGGCGCGGCATCCTGCTTGGCGGCGTGCCGGGTGTACAGCCTGGCAAGGTAGTGATCCTCGGCGGCGGGGTGGTCGGCGTGAATGCAGCGAAGATTGCGGCTGGGATGGGTGCACAGGTGGTGATCCTGGATCTTTCGCTGGAGCGGTTGCGCTATCTGAGCGATGTGATGCCAGCCAACGTGCAGTTGATATTTTCCAACCGGCACATTCTGCTGGAGCAGATCGCCGACGCCGATCTGGTCATAGGCGCGGTGCTGGTGCACGGTGCCGTCGCGCCCAGACTGATACGCCGCGAGGACCTGGCCGGAATGCGACCCGGCGCGGTGATCGTCGATGTCGCCATCGACCAGGGCGGTTGCGTCGAGACCATGCATCCGACCACACACGAGAACCCGACCTTCATCGTTGATGGCATCGTTCACTACGGCGTGGCCAACATGCCCGGCGGTGTGCCGCTCACATCCACACTGGCGCTGACCAATGCGACCCTGCCCTATGTGCTGCAATTGGCGAACAGGGGATACAGGCTGGCGCTCAAGGAATCCCCGGCGTTGCTGAAGGGACTCAACATCATTGGTGGAAAAGTTGCGCACAAGAAAGTTGCCGAGGCATTCGGGCTGGAATATCACCCTGCCGAATCCTTGGTCGGCTGATGGATCGGACGTCATCGTCAGATGCCGGGAAATTTTCAGGGAAATAGCGTTGTGTGGCACTTTGTCATTTGAAACAACAACCGGGCCATTTGAAACAACAGCTGACGGGAATAAAAGCATCCCGGTATTCGCCCGGTTAACGGTCAGGAAAGGTTAACGATGCGCACCATGCCGCCCGGCGTTCAAATCATCCTCATCACCACGATAGTCGGCTACTTTTTGCAGACCGGCACCGGTGATGGAATGATAAGCAGTTTTGCGCTGTGGCCGCTACAAGGCGGCTTCATGCCCTGGCAACTGGTGACCTACGCGTTCCTGCACGGCAGCATCACCCATATCGCCTTCAATATGTATGGCCTGTGGCTGTTCGGCCGGGAAGTGGAATACATGATGGGGCGCAGGGTGTTCCTCCAGCTCTATTTCGCCAGCGTAGTATCGGCCGGGCTCATGCAGTTGCTGGCCACGGGTTACAGCGGCGCTGTCTATCCCACGATAGGCGCATCGGGCGGCGTGTTCGGCGTGTTACTCGCTTACGGAATGTTTTTTCCGAACCGCATGATCTTGCTGTTGATCCCGCCCATACCGATGCCTGCACGGGTGTTTGTGATCCTGTATGCGGTTCTGGAACTATTTCTCGGCGTGACCGGGACACAGGCGGGTGTGGCGCATTTTGCACACCTTGGTGGCATGATAGGCGGCTATCTGGTGATACGACACTGGCGCAGCAGGGGACGATGAAATTGAGCGTACCGTGATCTTTCCAGCATTTCCAAATCAAGCTGTGTGCGAACACCCGATAAACCGGAATTGGTGCATAAAATTTCAATCAAACAGGAGATAAATCATGATAAGCAATCCCATCGATATCGCCAGCCGCGTAACTCCAGAACTGTCCGGTCTGATCGAAACCCTGATTGACCAATCGGACTCCGGCGAGCCGATGACGCTGGCCGTGGCGCGTTCATTCATCATTCATGGAATGCCTGCCGGGATGAACGAGGACGAACGACTGCACCACTTCGACGTTGACGAATCAGTCATTGACGAACTGGATGAACTGATCGAACAGTTCGGGGAATCGGCCGCCGCGATGGACTTCATCTATGCCTTTGCCAGCGAAGCGCTTTCGCGGGTGATAGAGGAGGTCATGAACGAGGAGAATCGGGAAAGCCCGCCAACGCTCGGGGCTGTTCAGGAAGCGATAGCGGGTGGCTTGGGCGCCAGCCTGGTGGGCGAGGGGGTTCTGGAAGAAGACGAGGACGATGCGCTGGTAACCGAGGTCGAAAACCTGATCGAACGATTCGGTGCGGACGCAATGGCGGAGGATTTTCTGCGCTACGAATAGCGTACGTCTCGTTGCCGGACCTGACATCCGGCGAGCAAGGCCGGGCCGAAAAGGATTCAATCAGGAGGACTTCTCAGTCTGCGGCTGTCATTCAGGTTGCCGTGTTGTAACCCCTGGTGGAGTTCCGCCATCACATGAACGGAAAATTGCGGAGTGAATCTATCAAGTGCCGATATCACCAGTATGGAAACGATCACTGGCTGGATCAGCATGACAAATGCGATACCGCAGATTTCCCCGGACAGGCGGAAGAATCTTTTTGCGTGGTACAGGCCGCGCAGATGCGCACGATATCTTGACAGCTTCCGGTGTAATGCCACACATTCGGCAAGCACCATGATCGAGCCGCCCACTAATCCTGTCAGGATGGCCATTTTCAGTTCTATCGCTTCCATGGCATCTCCCTTGCCGTATCAACTTATTTTGATGGTCATCCCCGCTTCCCGCCTGAATAATACTATGGCAAAACTGAATCCGTACAGAGGGGCGCCGCACAAGAGGCATCCTGTTTCCATGGATATATACCTTCCGGAAATCGGCCGGCCGTTGTTATGCCCGCTTTTCAGGCTTAATGTTGGGCAACGCACATGAACCGCAAGTCAGCCGCGGTACAATCAACCTGCTAACCCCGCAATCCGTGAAGCTTGTGATACCCATGAAGCTGATTGACCCCAGAACAACTTACGTCATAAAAAATCCCATCGTCTTTTCTCTAAGGGTGTTGAAGGGCTTTCAGCGCAACCAGGGTCTGTTGCTCGCCGGTGCGGTCGCCTACTATGCGCTGCTCTCCATCGTGCCGTTGCTGATCCTGATCGTGATCGCGCTATCTCAGCTGATTGACCAGAACATACTGCTGGCAACGCTGAGGCGGGCACTGGAATATGTGGTGCCGGGCGAAAGCAAGGCCGTAGTGACAGAATTAAGGTCGTTTCTCGCTCATCGCGAGGTGATCGGCTGGGTACTGTTCATCACGATGCTGTTCTTCAGTTCGCTCGGTTTCAAGGTGCTGGAGAGTGCGATATCCGTAATCTTTACGCACCGGGTGGAGCACAGCAAGCGGCACATTCTGGTTTCGCTGCTGGTATTGCCTTTCGGCTATATTTTTTTCATCAGTTCGATGTTGTTTTTGGGCACGTTCCTGATCGTCGACCTGATGGCAATAGGGGGCGAGCATATTGTTATTCTGGGCCATAGCTGGTCGCTGGGCGGCTTCTCCCGCTGGCTGATCTACATTGCCGGTGTGTTCGGGGAGATCCTGCTGATTTCCTCAATCTACTATTTCATGCCGGTAGGCAGACTGACGGCGCGTCACGCGTTGATAGGGGGGGCCACGGCAGGATTGCTCTGGGAAATCATCCGGCAGGGGATGGCCTGGTATTTCGGCACTTTATCCCAGGTAAGCGTGGTTTACGGCTCGCTCACCACGGCCATCGTCGTGCTGCTCAGCATGGAAGTGGCCGCCACGCTGCTGTTGCTGGGCGCCCAGGTGATTGCGGAATATGAACGCATCGAGATCGACACTTCATCCGGATAGGTTGTACCAACCGGCAGCGCATGAGGTGAATCAGTCGTGCTCAACCGGACAAGCAAGCCGGAAACTGCGAAAATAAAGGAAGAAATGCGAATTGTTTTAAAATATCCGGGCAGAAGGATCCACTGTGAATATCGCGGGATGAAACCGGGGGCATTGCAATGAACAGATTACTGCTCGTCATGTTGCTGTTATGTCCGGTTTTGCAGGCACATGCAGCCGGGGTGGGCGGGATGTTCGGGCAGGGACGCAGTCAATTTTCGGTGATGATGGGAAATGGCTATGCTTTCGATAACAGCTATTTTATCCTTGGCGCAAGCGTGAGCTATTACGTTCTGGACGGTTTGGGTGTTGGCTTGTCCATCGAAAAATGGTCCGGGAGTGTTCCCGGCATCACCAAATATACGCCTTTTGCGCAATACGTTTTCTATCAGACCTCCACTGTTAAGCCGTATGTCGGCGGGTTTTATCGGCACACCGTTGTCGACGGCCTGCCCGACATCAATTCGGTCGGTGAACGTGCCGGTATCAGTATCGCTTCGGGATCGAATTCCTATTTCAGCCTGGGCTTTGTACAGGAGGTTTATCTTGATTGCCAAAATACGATTTATCGCAAATGCAGTGAAACCTATCCCGAACTGGGCTTCGCCTTTGCGTTCTGATATGGGAAATCCGCACCCGGTTCAGCAAATCAAGTCGTCCTGCAAACACTAAAACCTGAATAAGGAATACCGATGAACCCGATACTCGATGCATTAGCAAAAGCCATCCGCGACCTGTTCCAGTTCAAGATATTGTGGATCGTGATCTGGCCGATCCTTGCTGCTGTTTTGCTGTGGCTGATTCTGGGCGTGACCTTCTGGGGCACTTTCTCGGGATGGATCGTCAATGGGCTCACCTCACTCGGCATCCAGCACTGGCTTGATGGTCTGGAACCGCGCTGGGTTGCCAACGCGATCCAGGCAACACTGCACATGATCCTGTTCGTGCCGATGGTGTTCATCACCGCGCTGCTGATTACCGCATTCTTTGCGATGCCCGCGCTGATCCGTCTGGTGGCTGATCGTGATTACCCCCAACTCAAGCGCGAAAACGGTGGCAGCATTGCCGGCAACCTGCTCAACGCCGCGCTTGCCATGTTGATCTTCATCGCCATCTGGGTGCTCACACTGCCGCTGTGGTTCATCGGTGTGGGCGTGGTGTTGCCATTCGTTGCCGCGACTTATCTTAACCAGCGAATGTTTCGCTACGATGCGCTCGCGGAACATGGCAGCAGCGAAGAAATGAAAATCCTGTTTTCCAAATACCAGTCGTCATGGTGGGGGTTGGGTCTGCTGACCGGTTTGCTTCAATTCGTGCCGCTGTTGAATCTGCTCGCGCCAGTTCTCACGGGACTCGCCTTCATCCACTTCGGGCTTGCTCGCCTGGCCAGCATGCGCCAGGTGTCATAAGGCGCACGGGCAGAGCGGCATCACCGGCAACAGGATGGTCACTTTCCGTTGAGGACGGTTACGTGATTGACGAAGGCGATACTGGGGAAGGTGCGTTTCAACGATTTGCTGGTGAAATTTTTAATGGTTGTGCCGCTGTCAAACTCGATCGCATCACCCTTATTTACATTGGCTACCGAAGAGGCGACTATCCAGCGTGTCTGGTTGTCCTGGCTGACCTCCAGATAGGTAAATTCGGGTATGTTGATGACGCTGACTACCGTGCCCTTTTGCGGTTGGAATTTTCCCGGCATACCGGCGAGAGAGTCATCCTGTTTGTTGATAGTGGGATGACCGGCGGGCAGGGTGCCCGTGGACGGCATCACCGGATCAGGAACAAAGGGTTCTTCAGCAGGCTTTTTGTTGCATGCGGCAAGTGAAAAAATGACCAAAGCTGCGATTAATGCAATGTTTCTCATTTTGCTTCCTTAGCTTGAAATTGATGAATGACCCATACTACTCAAAAATCCACCGGTCTTGAAACCTTTTCTTGATCGCATGCGAACGGATTTGTCCCGGGCAGAATTGTCCAGCGGCGGTTTGTGATTGCTGCAGTTACACAAACAATGAAGTTTGCAGCCGGTATTTCGCGCCAGCATATTTTTCCATGGTAAAAAATCGGATGTCCTGATAGATTACGTCAGGATTTGTTTGCAAACGTACTGTTGCGGGCATGATCGGAAAAATGCCCGGCATTCAGCCCGAGGGAAGTCAAAATGGCCATCAGCGATCAGTGATCGGCAAGCCAGAATATAAACGGATTGGGGGATTAATGATCGGCAAGGAAGGATTCCATGTGCTATTCAATCTGGCGGCAGATTCCATGTTTGTCCTTGATCCGGACGGTTTCATCAGGGAAATCAACCAGACCGCTCATGCCCGCCTGGGCTATACCAGGGCAGAAATGCTGGGAAAGCATGTAGGTGAATTCATTCTGCCGGAATGGGAAGACATGCTCGTCGGCCGGATTGCGCGGGCGCAGAGCCAGGAATTTCTGATCTACGAATCGGCCCAGGTGCACAAAGACGGCTCTATATTACCGATCGAGGTGTGCAGCAGGGCAATCGTGCTGGAAGGGAAAAAGCTGGTGTTCAATATCGTCCGCGACATCGGCGAGCGCAAGCGACTGGACAACGCGCTGCGCGAGAGCGAGGCCCGCTTCCGCACCCTGGCTGCGGATGCGCCCGAAGCGATCCTGATTCATGATCTGGACAACGATCTGTTCATCGACGCGACATCCAGCGCAGAACGGCTATTCGCCTGCAGCCGCGAGGAATTGTTGTGCTGCGGCCCGAAACATTTCATTGCACCCAACCAGCCTGGGGGCTCTCCCCCGGTTGAAACGCATTTCGAACGCGGCGAGCGTGCGCTGGCCGGCGAGCAGGTCAAGTTTGAAAGACTGGTGCGGGACGCACAGGGGCGGGATGTTCTTTGCGAGGTCAGGCTGGTTCGCCTGCCTTCGGCAAACCGCAGATTGCTCCGTGCCAGTTATATCGACATCACCGAAAGGAAGCTGATCGAGAACGCGCTGCGGGAAAGTGAGGAAAAATATCGCTCACTTTTCGAGGAGTCTTTGGATGGACTTTTTATCAGCAATGCGGCCGGGAATTTTATCGACATAAACCAGAAGGTTGTACGGATATTCGGCTATGACTCAAAGGAGGAAATGCTTTCCCTTGATCTTGAGAAAGACCTCTATGCATACCCCGCGGACAAGGCAAATATCTTTGCCTTCGTTAATAAAAATGGTTTTGCAGAGCTGGAGGTTATCATCAGGAAAAAGAACGGGGAAAGGGTAACGACCCTCTGTTCTTATACTGCCGTGAAGGACAAAGACGGTTCGATCACCTCATACCGCGGCATGATCCGGGACATCACCGAGAAGAAGAAATCCGAGGAGTTGATCTGGCGGCAGGCCAACTTTGACACACTGACCGGATTACCCAATCGCAACATGTTCCACGACCGGCTGGAACAGGAAATCAAGAAATCCTTTCGCGAATGTCTTCCTTTGGCTCTGCTCCTGATTGACCTTGATCACTTCAAGCAGGTGAATGACACGCTCGGGCATGCAGTGGGCGACTTGCTGTTGCAGGAAGCTGCCAAACGCATCCGCTCCAGTGTGCGGGGATCGGATACGCTGGCCCGCCTTGGTGGGGACGAATTTACGGTCATCCTGTCCGCAATGTCAGAAACAGGTCATGTCGAGGATGTCGCGCAAAAGATCGTCGACAAACTGGCACAGCCATTCCGGCTGGGTAGCGATGAGGTATATATATCGGCCAGCATCGGTATCACCATTTACCCAAGCGATGCCGACGACATCGATTCACTGATCAAGAACGCGGATCAGGCGATGTATGTGGCCAAGAACAAGGGCCGTAATCGTTTCAGTTATTTCACCCGATCATTGCAGATAGAAGCACAGAACCGGTTGCATATGATCAACGACCTGCGCGGCGCGCTGGAAGCGGGGCAATTCAGTGTCCATTTTCAACCGATCCTCGAAATGTCGACCGGACTGATCCACAAGGCTGAAGCACTTATCCGCTGGCGGCATCCGGAACGTGGCATGGTCAGCCCGTCATATTTTATCGCGCTGGCAGAAGAAGCAGGACTCATCAACGAGATCGGGAACTGGGTATTCAGGGAGTCGGCCCGCTGGGCGAGCATATGGAGCAAGCGCTGCAAGGGTGATTTCCAGATGAGTGTCAACATATCGCCGATACAGTTCCAGCATGGCGGCAGGATGATCGATGAATGGGTCGAATATCTGGCCGGACTGGGTCTTTCCGGAAAGAACATTGTGATTGAGATCACGGAAGGACTGTTGTTGAAAGCAGAGTCCGAAGTCACCGACATCCTGTTCAAGTTTCGTGATGCGGGGATACAGGTGGCGATCGATGATTTCGGTACGGGTTATTCCTCGCTTTCCTACCTGAAAAAGTTTGACATTGATTACCTGAAAATCGACCAGTCCTTTGTGAAAAATCTTGAATCTGATACGAACAATATGGCCCTGTCGGAAGCGATCATCGTGATGGCACACAAGCTGGGGCTCAAAGTCATTGCTGAAGGGGTGGAAACGAAGGGGCAGCGTTTCCTGCTGTCTGTCGCCGGTTGCGACTATGCGCAAGGCAATCTGTTTTCAAAACCCCTGCCACCCGAAGAGTTTGAGAAGCTGCTGAATTTAACCGAAAATGCTTAACAATACATTCCGGTGCGGGTGCGGATTCCGCACCTGATGCAGACATGGCAATAGAAATCGAACTCAAGTTGCGCGTTGCCCCCGAACAACTCTCCAGGTTGAAGTGGCATTCTCTGCTCAAGGCGTACCAGGTTACGCGCCCGGTCACGCGCCGACTTTACAATATCTATTACGACACCCCGAAACTTGAACTGCATAGATCCGGAATGGCATTGCGCTTGCGCCACGCCGGGCGGCAATGGCTGCAAACCCTGAAGGGCGGGGGTTCGGTCAAGGCCGGACTGCATCAGCGCAACGAGTGGGAAATGCCGGTGAGAGGGCCGGAACTGGACTTTGATTTTTCTGAAGCAGCAGACTGGAAAGCGCATTTGCCGCCATCGTTACACAAAAAATTGCAGCCGATTTTCGTCACTGATTTTTCCCGTAACAGCCGGATGCTGAATTTCCAGGGAGCACAGATCGAACTGTGCATGGATCAGGGCGAGGTGAGTGCCGGGCAGCACAACATCCCGATCTGCGAGATTGAGCTGGAACTGAAATCCGGCGACCCGCGGCAATTGTTCGAGTTGGCACTGGAGATTCTGGATATCGTGCCGTTCGAGTTGGAGGTGGTCAGCAAGGCGGAGTATGGCTATCGCCAGTTTTCAGGTTTTACCGGGGATCCGGTCAAGAGTGTTGCGCCGCATATTTCCAGGACCGACAGGCTGGCAGATGTGCTGAAAATGCTGATCTGGTCCTGTTTGCAGAATTTTCAGAACAACCTGCGCGGTGCGATGGATAGCACGGATGCCGAATACCTGCATCAGATGCGCGTCGCGCTGCGCCGCTTGCGCGTGATCCTGCGCATGACTGAAAAGGTCCGGCCTGATGAGACATTGGCCGGATTGTACAAAGATGTTTCGGATTTGTGCATTGCCCTGGGGCGCATACGCGAATGGGATGTGTTTATTGCCGCGACGTTGCAGCCGATGTGTGGGCGCATGAGCGGGCATGCGGGGTTGCAGGCCTTGTTGGAGGCCGGCGAGCGGCAGCGAACAGCCTGTTATGAGTCATTGCGTGGCGCAACCCGGGCGCGTGAATTGCAGCGTTTGTTATTGCGTTTCGCTATCTGGATGAATGGCGAGTATTGGAAACAGGCATACTGGCAGAAATCAGAGGCTGTGCCGAAGGTGCAGGAATTCGCCGTGCGCAGTTTGCGCAAGTTGGCCAAACGGTTTGACCGCTCCGGCCGGCATCTGGATACCAGCGATGCCGCGCGATTGCATCTCCTGCGTATAATCGCCAAGAAACTAAGATATAGCGCCGAATCTTTTGCGGGTTTATACGACAGGAAAAAATCCGAATCTTTTCTTGCCGCATTAAGCGAAGTGCAGGAGGTGCTCGGGCAGGTGAATGATATTGCGGTGGCCCATCGTTTACTGGATGAGTTGGCCGCGGATGCCGCATTAACGGCACAACAGGAGGAGTCTGTTATGGAGGCTGTCAATTTATCCAAAGGCTGGATCGCACATGATTTTGATCATCAACTCGATATATTGCGCAAAACCATTCGGCGCTTCAATAAACAGGACGCGTTTTGGGAAAATAAATAGCCCGCGGTCATTGCCAGCGCAGACTTTGCAGTTTATCGTGTGCGGGTAAAACCGCCGGGGCTGATCTGGCCGATGCGGATTCAATGATGGATTTTGCCTGGGAAAGAAAGATCGTGGACATAAAAAAATTGTTACTCGCCGGTATGCTGGTCATCGTTGCAGCCGGGGCATTTGTATATCTTGATCCCATGGACCTCAACCTTTTCGGTTTGAACCAGGAGCCCGCCGCCGCAAAACCTGTGGCACCAATGCATTCCGCCGCACCTGCGGCTCGCCCCCCTGCAACCAAACCTGTGGCAGCCGTTGCGACTCCGCACCCGGCACCGGTCCCAGCACCCGTACCGCCGGTTACGGCAATGTCTGCTGCAGCATCTAAAGCTGCCAAACCTGTTGCGGCACCGATCCAGGCTTCCCAGCCGACCATGAAATCCTCTAAAACGACCAAGTCCGGCAGCACGCCGGCTGTTGACAAACCGGTGAAGCCAAAAAATCTGGATCTGAGACATTGTCTGAAACTGGAGACCGACGCTGCGATCGCGAAATGCGCCGGTGAATAAGCGTGTCAACGCCATCGCTTGAAAAGCGGCACCGGCCATCCGGGTTTAACTCACGCTTCCATGGAAATCGACTGGCCTTCGCGGATTATGTGGTACGAACCCGGGACATGCTCTACAGGACACACGTCGGCGCTGCCAATCCGGAAAAAATTGTCGACGGCAATGCGCCGTTCGAACTGAAACCGCCACCCGGTTACACGCCCGGGCTACAAAAAACCTATCGTCGCGGCGTGCTGCTCACGCATGGCCTGAGCGATTCCCCTTACGCTATGCGTCATCTGGCCGACTTCTTCCGGCAGAACGGCTTTCGTGTCATGGCGATATTGCTACCGGGGCATGGAACGCAACCGGGTGATCTGCTTGATGTGACCTGGCAGGAATGGGCCAAGACGGTCGCCTATGGCGCTTATCATCTGGCCGGGGAGGCAGACGAGATATATCTGGCCGGATACTCCACCGGCGCGGCACTGAGCGTCTACCATAGTCTGCGCGACGGCAATGTACGCGGTCTGTTCCTGTTTTCCCCTGCGCTGAAGATTACGCGACGGGCGGCTTTGGCCAAATTTCACAAGCTGTATAGCTGGTTGATCTCTTCCGCCAAGTGGGTGGACATCAAGCCCGATCTGGATATCTACAAGTATGAGTCATTTACCAAAAATGCCGCCGCACAGACTTATCTACTGATCAGGCAACTCGGCAGGCAACTGCACGGGCATCGTCTTGATATTCCGGTTTTCACGGCCGCCAGTGCAGATGACATGACTGTCGATACCTCTGTGATTCTTGAATTCATAAAGCAGGTATGTCCTGATTCAAGCAGGCTGGTGCTCTACACCACCGAGCCGGAAAAATTTCCACCTGATTTCCCGGCAGAAAAACTGGAATTGGTGAACAGCGTGTTTCCCGGACAAAAAATATTAAGCTCCGCGCATACCGCGATCCTGTTGCCGCCGGAAGACAGACATTATGGCCAGGGGGGAGAGTATTCAAATTGCGTGCATTATTATCCTGACGATATGGGGAAATATGCCGCCTGTCTTGCACATCCGGAGCAGGATTTTCAAGGTGAGGTGACTATGAAAAACCTTGAAACCGGTATCATGCGACGCCTTATGTACAACCCGAATTTTGAATCGCTTGTAGTCTCGATGAGGCAGTTCATGGAAGAGCTGCCGTAATTCGATAGGCAACCCGTTTGCCAGGCGCAGCCTGGATCTTCAGGTTAATTCGGTAAACACCCAGACTGTGGTCTGTTCCATATTGCCGGGGTTGGTTGCCTTGGCGGCATAGTGGCAATGCAGAAGCGTTCCGTCTTTCTTCACCAATTCGATTTCGCCCTGGTGTGCTTGCCCGTCCTGCAGTTGCTTATAAAAACTGTCATTGATACCGTCGGAAAACCGTGTGGAGATGGCACCTATAGAATGATCGGTCAATTCACCCGCACTGTAACCCAATAATTGTTCCAGCCTGGCGTTATGGCTCACCACGACTCCATTCTGGATAAGAGCCATGCTCTCTTGAGAGATGCTGAACAGCGTGTCTTTTATCAACTGCGCAGCTGCCAATGAAGTTTCGATGGCATGAATGCGTTGAGTATCGCTGTGCATGGTTATGATATTGCCTTGCCGGGTAAGCCGGATGCTACCGCGTCCTGTCTGGCTGCCTTGCAACAAATAGCTGCGAAGTCCTGTTTTGGATTGTGAAACTTCCCCTTTCTTTATGGTCATGCTTGCAAGATCGTCGAATTTCATGCCCATCAGGCTTTCGACATCCGCAAGTTTGCCATTCTCTTCAAAATATTTCGAGTTGCACAATATCAAACGATCATCCGTGTCAAATAAGGCAAATCCATCCGGAAAGCTCTCGATAGCGTCAGTCAGTCTTTTTTCTGCCTGCTTGACGCGCTCAAGCAATGCTTCGTTCGCAAAATTGCCTTTGGTATTTTGATCTATCCCCAGTCGAAAAAATCGGGCAAAACGTGTTTGAATTGCAATGAATACCAGGAACAGGAAACCAATCAACGAATAAATTGTATCGTTGTTTGAAAACATCAGGAAAGTCATTGCTGCCAAGAACGGAATATTGAAACCGAGATAGGCTGGCAAGCTGGGCGCCAGCAAGCCAGTGGAGCCGGCGCTCATGCCGGCAAGGACAACGATAATCAGGAAGCGATGCAATATGTCGGCCTGTGGGAAGAAAAGCAAGGCTAACGCGGCCCAGACCAATCCCATCGCGAAGGAGCCAGAACAGAAGAGATACTCCCAACGCTTTGCCTCATCCGGGGCAACATTGCTATGTTGGTAAATCTTCACGAGCGCAAAGCGCATACCGGATACGACAATCACGCAGGCCGACCAAATCAGAAGAGCGCTTTTATCTTCGAAGCTCCACAGGCCAAAAACGACCATGACCATGTTGAAGAATGTCGCAACATAGCCAGCCATTGCCATGCTGTAAAGCATCTTCACGCGTTCAAACAGAATCTTGTTCGCCAGCAGCAACTTGTTTTCTGCGCTGTCCGATCGAACGAAAGAGCCGTTCAAATTGTGTTGATTATTTTGATCCTTCATGCCGCTAAACCCTGAATGTTTTGGAGATGCATTTGCTCAGGACGCAATTATGTACTTAAGAGCTTGAATAATCGCCGCATAATATCAGATACACACGGTTCGCGATTGCGTGCACCCCTAAAACTTTGACTGCAGCGCTGCTCGTTTTCCACGCCAGACATTCACGCCCGACAGGATCGACAAGCCCGCGAGAAAATAACTTCCGGTGATCAATATCGTCAGGCGATGGTCGCCCCGGGATATCCATCTGATCAGGCCGTAGGTCAATGGCCCCAGTATCGACGAGAGTTTGACCGCCAGCCCCCCACAGCCCGAAAAACTCGGCACGCCTCGTGGCCGGACTCAATAGCCCGACCAGCGCGCGCCCCGCCGATTGGCTGGAGCCCATGCAGATGCCCGCGAGGTTTGCCGCGACCCAGAACATTCCGGGACCTTGCGCGCCCCATGCCAGGCCGATCATGACGATCCAGCCGACCAGTGTGATCGCGATCATGGGGATATGGCCGATGCGGTCTTGCATATGGCCGAACAGAAAGGCACCGATTGCGGCGGTGATGTTAACCACGAAGATCAGCATGATGGTCTGCCGGGTGGTGAAGTGCATCGCCTGCTGAGCATAGATTGCAGCGAGCGTGATCACTGCCTGAATGCCCGCCTGGTAAAACACCGTGCAGACCAGGAAGCGCCGCAGGTCGCGGTAATCCTTCGCGTGCTTGAGCGTCTGCGCTAGCCTGGCGAAAGATTCCTGGGCCAGGTTCAGACCCTGTAAATGGGGCTGGGGAACAGCGTGTTCCTTGAGGAACAGGAAGGTGGGCAGGCTGGATATTGCGAACAGCGCGGCCGTGATCAGCATTATCACCGGCACAAAATCCGCTGCTTGCTGCCCTTGTCCCTGCGCCCAGGCCACATAAGCAAGACTGGCACCCAGGCTGACCAGTCTGCCGACATAACCCAGGCTCCATCCCCATCCCGACACCTTGCCGAGCGAACGCCCGGTCGCCAGTTCCGGCAGGAAGGCAGCCACGATATTTTCGCCGCTGCCGTAAAAGAAATTGGAAAGCACGATCAGCACAATGGTGAGCCACAGGCTGCCCGGCCCGGAAAACGCCAGCAGCGCGGTGAACGACACGCAGCCGATCATAGTCAGCGCCAGCAGTTTTTTCTTCGCGGCATAGGCATCCGCATAAGCCCCGACGATCGGCGCGGTGAACATGATCGCGGCTTAGGAGACTGCCAGCGCGGCCGTCCATGCGAAGGCCGCCCACGGCCGGTTGTCCGCCACCACCGAGACGAAATAGGTGTTGAAGATCGCGGTGATGACCACCGTGGTGTAGCCGGAGTTGGCGAAATCGTACATGGTCCAGGACCAGACTTCGCGGGGTGTGACGGTTTTGGCAAGTGAACGGCGCATGGTTTTTCTTGATTGTGATGTATGGATAAGCGAATAATGTCCAACATTACTGTTGAACACCTGAATAGTCCATCAATACAAATTGGAATAACGCAGAAACCACATGAATAAAACTCTGATTTTCGCCCACCGCGGTGCCAACAAGGAGGCGGCGGAAAATACCCGCTCCGCATTTGACAGGGCACTGGAATATCCCATCGATGGAATAGAAACGGACGTTCAGCTCAGTCGCGATGAAGTCGCGGTGCTGTGGCATGACCGTTTCCTCGGTAAGCTCGGTCACCCAACCATGCACATCGACGATTACGATCATGCGCAGTTGCAGGCTATGGATTTTGCCGCGCATTTTTCTTCGGCTGCAAAACCGGAAGGCATCATGAGCCTGATGGAGTTTCTGGATGCCTATCGCAAGCGCTGCCGTCTGCTGCTCGAGATCAAGAACCGCGATTGGGAGCTGGCCTATCGCCATGAAATCAAGATACGGCAAACCCTGGCGATGATTGGCGCGGTGAATGGCGATGCCATCATGGCTTCCTCATTCAATCTGGACAGCCTGGTTTATGCGCATGAGTGTTCTTCCGGAATACCGCTGGTTTACAACCTTGAAACAAACCAGACGTTTTCGGATGCGCAGCGTGCCTTGTCGGCCCAGCCTTTTCTCTATGGCTTATGCCTGCCGATCAAGTCGCTGGATGAGGCGATGGTCAGGCTGCTGCGCGATCAAGGCAAATGCATCGCGGTTTACACCTGCAACAGCAACGCGGAAATAAACAAGGCGCTGGAACTGGGCGTGGATATCCTGATCAGCGATGTGCCGCAAAAAGCGCTGATGATGAGAGGCCAAATATCAAAACCACTAATCACGGATGACCTTGATGAAGTTTGATGAGGCGATAAATATGTATTTACATACATATTGCGTTAAGTGCATAATGTACCCATGAATTGGACGATTCTATTTCACGATGACTTCGAGACAGAGTTCAATGTGCTCGACAAGGCGCTTCAGGATGAGTTGCTTGCTCATGCTTTGTTGCTTGGTGAGTTCGGCCCGAATCTTGGACGCCCCACGGTAGATGGGCTGAAAGGATCGAAACACCCCAATATGAAGGAGCTGCGTTTCGGATGGGAAGGTGGGGTATGGCGTATCGCATTTGCGTTTGACCCGAAGCGGCAAGCAATCCTGCTTGTCGGCGGGAACAAAGGCGGAGCCGATCAGCGACGTTTCTACAGGCAACTGATAAAGATGGCCGACGAGCGATTTGACGATCATCTCGCATCACTAACCAACTCGGCGGGAAAGGAAGGAAAACATGGCAAAAAAATTAAATGATGTAATGGCTGGCATCCCTGCAAAACGACGCGCGAAAATCGAACAGCGTGCGATGGAGCTTGCCACTCTGAAAGACTTGAGGCAGGCGGTGGAAAAGACCCAGGAAGATTTGGCAACTGCGTTGGGAGTGGGGCAAGACACAATTTCTCGTCTTGAGCAGCGTAGCGATATGCTGCTTTCCACATTAAAACGTTACGTTGAAGGCATGGGTGGCAAGTTGCAACTGATTGCGGAATTTCCGAATCGCCCTCCGGTGGAGATCGATCATATCGGAGAGGGGGCTGCAGCGTCTGATCGTGCTCGAACCGTCAAGACTCGACGCACATCCCGCTCCACTCGGGTCATTGCCTGACGAAGAAATCGGCAATGCGCTGGATGTGGAGATCGCGGACTATCAATAAGGAGTTAAACCATGCGTAAAGTTGCCCCCGTGTCGCCCGGCGAAATGCTGGAAGAGGAATTCCTCAAGCCATTGGGAATGACCAAATATCGTCTCGCCAAAGAGATCGGCGTGGCCCCGCAACGCATCGGCGACATCGTCTCCGGCAAGCGTAGCATCACAGCAGACACCGACTTGCGCCTGTGCCGTTTCTTCAGCCTGTCGGACGGCTGGTGGCTGCGCTGCCAGGCGAAATACGACACAGTAATGGCGAAGGACGGTCTCGCCGAAGTGCTGAAAAATATTCGGCCTTGGGAGCGTAAAGCTGCGTGAAGGTTGTGATTTTGTAGTCGCGGACAAATCTGTAGTATTAAACGATGCCCCATGCTTTTCGCCAAACTCTGGCCAAATGCTGGACATAAGGAAAAATAACAACCATGGCTAAAGCAGCAAAAGAAATAAAAGAAGAGCCGCTGGAGAAGCAGCTCTGGAAAGCTGCCGACAAGCTGCGCAAGAACATCGACGCTGCCGAGTATAAGCATGTCGTGCTCGGGCTGATCTTCCTCAAATACATTTCCGATTCCTTCGAGGAAATGTTCAACAAGCTGACAGCAGGCAAGGGCGAATACGCCGGAGCCGATCCTGAAGACAAGGACGAATACAAGGCGGAGAACATCTTCTTCGTGCCGCCGGAAGCGCGCTGGCCGTTCTTGCTGGCCAAGGCCAAGCTGCCGAATATCGGCACGGTAGTAGATGCTGCGATGGATGCCATCGAAAAAGAAAACCCCATCCTCAAGGGCGTGTTGCCCAAGGTGTTCGCGCGACAAAATCTCGACCCCGCCAGCTTGGGCGGGTTGATCGACCTGGTGGGCAACATCGCGCTGGGCGATGCCAAGGCGCGCAGCGCCGATGTGCTGGGCCATGTGTTCGAATATTTTCTCGGCGAATTTGCGCTGGCCGAAGGCAAGCAGGGCGGGCAGTTCTACACCCCGCGCAGCATTGTCGAATTGCTGGTCGGAATGCTGGAGCCCTACAAAGGCCGCGTGTTCGACCCCTGCTGCGGCTCGGGCGGCATGTTCGTGCAGTCGGAAAAATTCATCGCCGAGCATCAGGGCCGCGTGGACGACATCTCCATCTACGGGCAGGAAAGCAACCAGACTACCTGGCGGCTGGCCAAGATGAACCTCGCCATACGCGGCATCGACGCCTCGCAGGTGAAGTGGAACAACGAAGGCTCATTCCTCAACGATGCGCATAAAGACCTCAAGGCCGATTACATCATCGCCAACCCGCCGTTCAACGTCAGCGATTGGAGCGGCGAACTGCTGCGCAACGATGGCCGCTGGAAATACGGCGCACCGCCCGCGGGCAACGCCAACTTCGCCTGGTTGCAGCACTTCGTCTATCACCTGTCGCCTAACGGCATCGCCGGCGTGGTGCTGGCCAAAGGCGCACTCACCAGCAAGACCAGCGGCGAAGGCGACATCCGCAAGGCGTTAGTCGCTGAAGGCAACCTGATCGACTGCATCGTCAACCTGCCCGCCAAGCTGTTTCTCAACACGCAAATTCCCGCCGCGTTATGGTTCATGAATCGCGCCCGTTCGCTCCCCTCGCCCGCAAGCGGGAGAGGGGCTGGGGGAGAGGGCGGCCACCCGCGCAAGGGTGAAATCCTGTTCATCGACGCGCGCAACCTAGGGCACCTGATCAACCGCCGCACTAAAGAATTGAGTGCGGAGGACATCCAGCACATCGCCGCCACCTACCACGCATGGCGCACCCCGCCCGTCATTGATGAAACTACTAGCCAATCCACTAAGCACGATAAAGCTGTGCAAGTGGCTGGTTATCCCGCGCAGGCGGGAATCCAGCAATACCAAGACATTAAAGGCTTCTGTGCCTCGGTGCCAATTTCTCGCGTGGCGGAACTGGACTACGTGCTGACGCCGGGCCGTTACGTCGGCTTGCCGGACGAAGAGGACGATTTCAACTTTGCCGAACGTTTTGCTACGCTGAAGGCGGAATTCGAGGCGCAATTGCTGGAAGAGGCGAAGCTGAACAAAGCCATTGCCGAGAATCTGGCGAAGGTACATCACAAATGAAAACGGACGCTTCCGGTTTTCCAGAAAACGTCCGCCGACCGGGCATTCCCAATCCTGCGCTAATTATACTCAAGAACTTGGCGGGGGTGCAGGCATGAACAATCTGGTGCAAATATCCAATATCGAACAGCGTATCTACACCATGCGCGGCGTCCAGGTCATGCTGGACCGTGACTTGGCGGAATTGTATGCAGTGGAAAATCGCGCACTCAAACAGGCAGTCAAAAGAAACCTCGCCAGATTTCTGCCCGACTTTATGTTTGAGCTGACGGAAGAGGAGGTCGATGCCCTGGTATCACAGTCTGTGATACCTTCCAGAAAACAGTTGGGCGGCGCAAAGCCATTTGCTTTTACCGAGCAAGGCGTATCTTCGCTTTCAGCCGTCCTGACCAGTGCGCGGGCAATCGAAATCAACATCGAAATCATGCGCGCCTTTGTCAAGATGCGGCAATTCCTGAGCCAAAACGCCAACCTGTTCCAGCGGCTCGACCATGTTGAAAAACGCCAGCTCTCCCACGAACTGAAAACGGACGAGCGGTTCGAGCAACTCTTCCGCGCACTGGAAGATAAAAGCATCAAGCCCAAACAAGGCATTTTTTTCGATGGGCAGGTATTTGATGCCTACGCCTTCGTTTGTGATCTTGTCCGCTCCGCCACGCGGCAAATTATATTGATAGACAATTATATCGATGAAAGCGTGTTGACCCTGTTATCCAAGCGCAAGAAACAGGTGAGCGCGAAAATATTGACCCACACCAGCACCCCGCAACTGGCGCTGGACATCGAAAAATTCAATCGGCAATACCCCGCAGTGGAGGTGCAGGAATTCAAGCTCGCGCACGACCGCTTTCTCATCGTGGACGACGATCTCTACCACATCGGCGCATCGCTCAAAGACCTGGGTAAAAAATGGTTCGCTTTTTCCAAGGTGGAAATGAGTGCAATCGAGATGTTGGCGAAGGTGAAGGCATGAGTGAGTGGCAGAAATATGTTTTGGAAGATGTCATTGAAAAATTCATTGACTACAGAGGGAAGACCCCGAATAAAACAGAATCCGGCGTTCCTTTGGTAACAGCCAAAGTTGTAAAGGCCGGAAAGATATTACCGCCAACTGAATTTATTTCACTGGATGATTACCGCACATGGATGACAAGGGGATTTCCGGAGGTCGATGATGTTGTCTTGACGACAGAGGCACCCTTGGGAGAGGTGGCGTTAATCAAGGACAGGAATGTTGCACTTGCGCAGCGAATCATTACGTTGAGAGGAAAGAAGGAATACGTTTTCAATCCATTTTTGAAATACTACTTCCAAAATGATACAGGCCAACATGAGCTTCAATCCAGGGCATCTGGTACAACAGTCTTCGGAATAAAGGCATCTGTATTAAAGAAGGTTCCAGTAGAGCTACCATCCCTCCCTGAGCAAAAAGCCATCGCCGCCGTACTCAGTAGTCTCGACGACAAAATCGACCTGCTGCACCGCCAGAATCAAACCCTCGAAGTCATGGCCGCAACTCTGTTCCGTCAGTGGTTCGTGGAAAAGGCGCAGGAGGATTGGCAAGAATATTCAGTGTCTGATTTTGCGGATCACTTTAAATGCAATATCATTCCAGCTAAATCTGCCAATGATGAGTTCTATCACTACAGCCTGCCAGCATTTGACAATGGTCAAAGACCTGCGCTTGAGCTTGGCAGTGAAATCCTCAGTAACAAATACGAAGTCGCTGAGTATTCAATATTGGTTTCAAAACTGAATCCAAGAGTGCCGAGAATATGGCCAATTGGTAAGCTACCTGACAAAAATGCGATTTGCTCAACAGAGTTTCAGGTGTTCAAGCCCAAGAATGGCAAGCTATATGGTTATTTGTATTTTCTGTTGCGATCCAATGATGCGGTAGATGCTTTAGCAATGGCTGCATCAGGCACTAGCGGAAGTCACCAAAGGGTGAGGCCAGAGGATATTTTGAATATCAAAACAAGCCTGCCATCGTTTGAACGCGCAGAGCAATTCTCAGAGTTGACTATACCGGGTATTGAAAAGGTACGCACCAATCGTATGCAAATTCACACACTCGAAAAACTACGCGATAATCTGCTCCCAAAACTGATGAGCTGTGAAGTTCATGTTTCTTACTAAGAGGATAAATTATGGACGTTAAATCAGTTGTCATACATGAAATAAAAAAACAAGAATCAGTCACCGGCGCAGAGCTCTTTCTAACTAAAAAAGAGATGGAGAGTACAAATGCGAAAGTGATAGAGATAATTTCAAATTTAGATGAGTCGTTTTCAAAGAAGACTATCAGAAGAGCTAAGTTTGCTGATGCTGGCTTTAAGTCGGCCATTGCAGATTTTCAGAAATTGAACTTGGTTACTGATTCGGCAGTATTAGCCGAGAAGCTTAAGGATGGCATTCAGAATATTCCTGCCGCGAAGGGTGGATACTTGGTTTTTTGCACTTATAAGACTACGAGAATGTTCTTGTCAGTCTTCCTGGTACGGAATACTTCCGGTTCGCTGCTAAAGCTGGCTGATGGTAATTCATGGGACATCGAGTCAATCATGTACCTCGACGTTGACCACTTTGCGATGGGCGTTAGGATCAACCTTGATGTATTGAATTCAGGGTCTGATGATAGATATATTCACTTGGTAAAAGGTAATACGGACATTTCAGACTACTTCGAGAACTGGGTTGGGATTGACGATACAAAGCAGGAGGCAAAAGATGGTGACGCTTTGTATGAAGTGGCCAACAAAATTGACCTTCCAGATGGCACCATAGACCGCGATGCGTTAAAGAAACAAATTTTTGATTATGTAAGCAGCAGACCCTCAAAGATTGTGAATCTCCGAGAATTAAGTGATTATTTGTATAAAGATTCAGACAAGATTTCTACTTATTGCGCAAACAATGACTTGGATATTGATGGCGAATTTAAACTTTCTGGTGCGCAACTCAAAAAGTTTGTGAAGGTTTCTGTTACTGCTGGCGGTATTAAACTGGAAGCGTCCAGAGATAAGTTTTCTACAACAGGAATTAGCGTTTCAAAAGATGGTGCGGTTGTTCATATCCGGTCAAAGGAATTGGCAGATGCTATTAAAGAAAACCTGAAGTAAGTACAGTGATCATTCATGTCGAAATACTCTGAACTTATTCATGTATTAAGAGGTTGCTCGGATCAATCCCTGAGTGACTTGAAAATTCTGTCCCAAGATATTCAAGTGCACACTGCGATTCTTGATAAGTTTAACGTGCAATATGAAATCCAGGCCGAGGGTATATCAATAGATCTATCTGAGCAGTCCATAAAAATCTACAAATCTAAAGCATCAGCAGTTAAGTATGTGAGGGAGTCGGACTTTACCTTAGATATAGTTGTTGTTGAGCTAGATGACAACAATCCGGACTGTCGTGATATTGAATATGTGGCAACGCCCAACCCGCAGAGTTGCTCCAGTCTATTTGAAAACTTGGAATACTCCTTCAAGTTTAAGAAATTGTTCCTGGATAAAGAAATTGCTTCTTACAATGATGAATCGATCAATAGGCTAATCTTCCTTTCAAACAAGCACGGAAGACTGCATGTTACTAGTAACAATGAGTGGGTAGAGGATTTTTATGACAGTGACAATGATCTAAAAAACCAATACCAAGAACTTGTAAATAAAATCGGAGCTAGTAAGGATTTTGAAGACTTCTTTAAAGAAAGTCTGATTGAATATGCCAAAGCAATTCCTGAAGAAAGATTAAGGTTTGCAAAGGCGCTAAAGAACATCAAACATATTATTGAAACTGCAAGCAGAAATTTTGAGTTATTCAAACACAATTTTTCATTTGCTGAGTTCAAAAAAGAGCTCGACGAAGACAAAGAAAAATATTTGAAGGATTACCAATCCAGCTTATCTGACTTCTTGTCAAAGATAGCTTCAATGCCAATTCAGTTTGGCGCTTATATTTTTCGGGTCTTCGTGTAAGAGTGTGGGTAAAAATGGCCATGGAATTGCCTGAGCGCCTTACTAAATGCGGGTTTCAGCAGATTGATACGG
>JBBRFZ010000011.1:0-33486 GCA_038241165.1 Burkholderiales bacterium
AAGGCGCGTGCACAGCTGGACCGGCGCGGCGTGGTCTACGGCCCGGTGGAGTTGGGCGCGATGATTGAGATTCCAGCCGCGGCGCTGAGCGTGCGTCTGTTTCTCAAGTACTTTGACTTTCTGTCCATCGGTACCAACGACCTGATCCAGTACACGCTGGCGATAGACCGTACCGACGAGGAAGTCGCACATCTTTATGATCCGTTGCATCCCGCCGTGCTGCAATTGCTGTCGCACGTCATTTCCACGTCGAACAAGCTTGGCGTGCCGGTTTCGGTGTGCGGTGAAATGGCCGGCGAGCTGGCTTACACGCGGCTGCTGCTGGGATTCGGATTGCGCCAGTTCTCGATGTATTCGGCGCAGGTACCCAGCATCAAGCAACGGGTACTCACCACCAGCCTGCTCGAGATCGCCCCGCTTACCCAGAAGATACTGCGTTCCGATGATCCAATGAAGATACGCGAACTGCTGGACAAGCTCAACACCTAGCGCGCTGCCCTGAAATCGGCTTGGCTTTGGTTCAAAAGAACTCGTATTCCAGTCGCGCCAGGAGCGTTTTGTCGGGGGCGCCCTGACTGATGCCAAAAACGACGCCCAGACTGTATTCCAGTTCGTTTCCTGCATCTGTCCGCAGTTCACCGTATAGTACCGGGCCGGCTTGCGTGGCGTTATCGGCCGGACGGTAGTAGGCTTCGATTCCCGGCGCAAATGTCGCCCTGTTATATTCCGTTTTATAGCTGATGCTGTAAGAAGACCGGAACTCATTCGCTACCCCCGCACTGCGGTCAAGCGGCATTTGCCAGATCAGGTTCAGGCGCTGGTCGATATGTCCGGACAGCTTCTCCAATAGCGGACCGAATTCTACAATGTCCGATGTTCCGGGTTGTTTGTTGTATTCATATGATGCCAGGAATCCAACATCCGCCCAGAATTCACCGGGTGCGGAAATTTGAAATGTGTTTTCGAATTCATAGCCTGTAGGGTGTGTTGACCCCCCGGGGTTGCGATTGAATGAGCCGATATAAACTTCTGTTTTCCACCAACTGGTGAAAGCATGGGCGACTGAGATGTTGTAACCACTTGCACCATTGAGATCGCTGCGGGCATCCTGATAACTGAATCCATACACTTCAACTTCGCTTTGTCCCCGGACCACATAGGGCGAATAGACAATGAAGTCATTGTCCGCCAGGGCAACTTTCGTTCCAAAGACGGAAAGGATAGCCAGCACCAGAACGGGATTCAGTATTTGGTTCGTTGTCATCAGATAGCCCTGTATAAATGTTTTCCTGCAATTGATTACCAATATTGCATTGAGTTTGGCAAGGTTGTTTTACGCCGGGTTTCCTGCCGCCCTGACCTGCCTGTTGTTGCCACCATAGGCACGCATCAGGATCAGTATGGTCAGGAATGTGCCGATGTAGAATACAATCTGTATTCCCGAAGGGCGCGCGATGTAGCCGACCAGAATGTGCAGTAATTGCCCGAGCAAACTGGACTGGTTCAGGATGTCCGCGGTATTCCAAACGCCATTCCCAAGCGAGGGCAGCAGGCCGATCTGGTTCAAAAAACCTGCAGCCTGGGCCGCCAGGCCGGAGGCCAGGAGCAGGATCAGCCAACTCGTGATCGAAAAAAAATGTCGGACAGGGATGCGTAATAAACCGATATATAACAACAAGCCAACCATGATGCCGGCGACAACGCCGCCCAGACCGCCCATGACCATATTCAGGCCTTGCCCGCCGCCGGTGGCAATCGCCCAAAGAAACAGCACTGCCTCGGATCCCTCGCGCATCACTGCCACCATCGTGATGACCAGCAATGCGGCCAATGGACGCTGGCCGGATTGAACATCCTTGCCGACGGCCTTGAGCTCTGATGAAAGCTGCCGACTATGTGCGCTCATCCATACGTTATGCCAGGTGAGCATGGCAACCGCACCGAGCAAAATGACCGCATTGAGAATCGCCTGTCCGTTACCGGAAAATTCAGATGAGGCGACATTGGCCAGAATTGCCACGATGGACGCCCCGAGCAAACCGAGACCGATACCGGCCGATATCCAGCGGCCGCGCCCTGTGATCCCGCGACTTGCGCCAAGCACTATGGCAATGATGAGGGCGGCTTCCAGTACTTCACGAAACATGATGACGGCTGTTGCGAGCATGCTAGTTCTCCTTGCCGACGGCAGGTTGCGCGACAATCACGCCCTGCATGTCGCGGTTGAAATCGTTAAAGAACCGGTAGCTTCCATGACTCAATGGCCCAATGTATATCGTCACTTCGCCCTGTCCCGGCACGATGACCTCGCGGGAAAGATCGGTGCTCTCGAATTCCACAGGGATGCCGTCCTGATTCGCGACTTTGAGTTTAATTCGGGTGCCCGACGGAATCGTGAACTCGGCCGGCTGGAATTTATGATCCTTGATCGTCAACCTATATTCGTCGGCGTGGGCAACAATTGGCAGCAATAGTGCTGCGAGCAACAAGTGTTTCAAAGTGGTCTCCTGAGTAACTGTTACGAATGATAATCGTTCTCATTTGCATTTGCAAGCAAGTTCTGACATGATGTTTACTCGATCTGAAAGGCAGTCATATGGACCAACCGGAACACCTCAAAAGCGCAGGCCTAAAATCAACCCCGCCAAGGCTCAAGGTGCTGGATCTGTTCGAAAAAAGCAAAGAACGCCACTTGAGCGCGGAAGACGTTTACAGGCAATTGCTCAACATCGGAGAGGACGTGGGTCTGGCGACTGTATACCGGGTGCTCACCCAGTTCGAGCGGGCCGGATTACTGGTGCGCCACCATTTCGAGGGCGGCAAGTCGGTATTCGAGCTGAATCAGGGCGAGCATCACGACCATATCGTCTGCCTGCAATGCGGCCATGTCGAGGAATTCTACGATGCAGCCATCGAAACCCGACAGGAGAAAGTCGCAACCGAACTGGGCTTCGTAATTCGCGACCATTCGCTGCATATCTACGCGGATTGCACCAAAAAGAAATGCCCACATAAACGTTGAAGTGCCCCGTTCATTGACAGCATTTCACAAAACGCGGAAACTGCGCTCCATAAGCAATCACTTGTCCGGCGTATTTTGCCGGGTTAGTCAGATGGCTAGTAGTAATATCCGTAGTTTCATCAGTGCCGATTTGACATCAGCTTGCGGGGCACTCTAAATATACCAGCTAAAGCGAGGCAACCCGCTCCGCTTTAGCAGAGCGGGTTTTCTGTTTTTTTGGAGACACTTTGAGTGCATCTGGCAGCATAGGCATCGTAAGCGTGCAACGCGCAACATTCGACACTCCGCTGATTTTCCGCAGCGGCACGGTGTTGCCGCGCTATGAACTGGCGTATGAGACCTATGGCACGCTGAACGCCGACAGATCCAATGCGATCCTGGTTTGCCACGCGTTGTCGGGTAACCATCATGTCGCCGGTTTTTATGCCGATGATCCCAAGAATATCGGTTGGTGGGACAACATGGTCGGACCGGGCAAGCCCATCGATACCGATCGGTTCTTCGTGATCGGCGTGAACAGTCTGGGCGGCTGTCACGGTTCCACCGGCCCGTCCAGTATCGATCCGCTGACCGGTAAACCTTATGGAGCAAGTTTTCCCGTAGTGACGGTGGAAGATTGGGTGGAATCACAGGCCCGTCTGGCCGATCTGCTCGGCATCAAAAAATTCGCCGCGGTGATGGGCGGCAGTCTGGGCGGGATGCAGGCAATGCAATGGTCGCTGTCCTATCCGGATCAGGTGAGTCACGTGCTGGCAATCGCCGCTGCCCCGCACCTGACCGCAGAGAACATCGCGTTCAACGATGTCGCACGCAACGCGATCCTGTCCGACCCGGATTTTCACGGTGGAAATTTTTACCAGTACGGTGTGGTACCGACGCGCGGCTTGCGCCTGGCACGCATGCTGGGGCATATCACCTATCTTTCCGACGATGCGATGGCGGACAAGTTCGGGCGCAGCCTGCGCACCGGCGAGCTCGGCTTCACCTACGATATCGAATTCGAGATCGAGTCCTACCTGCGTTATCAGGGCGACAAATTCGCCGCTTATTTCGACGCCAATACCTATCTGTTGATGACCAAGGCGCTGGATTATTTTGACCCGGCGCGCGAGTTCAATGGCAACCTGGACAAGGCGTTCGCCGCCGCCCGAGCGGATTACCTGGTGGTGTCGTTTACCACCGACTGGCGCTTCTCACCCGGCCGTTCGCGCGAGATCGTACAGTCCTTGCTGCACAATCGTTTGAACGTGAGTTATGCCGAGATATCCTCGACGCACGGTCACGATTCGTTCCTGATGCAGCAGGAGCATTACCACGATGTGATGCGCACTTATCTCGACAGGATCGCAAGTGAGGTGTCGGTATGAGCGCCCACGATCCAGCCGAACTCGCAGCAGCACGCCCGGACTTTGCAGCAATTGCGGAGTGGATACCGCAAGGTGCGTCCGTGCTTGACCTGGGTTGCGGAGACGGTAGTCTGCTGCGCTTTTTACGCGACACACGCAAGGTGCGCGGTTACGGCGTGGAGATCAGCGACGCCAACATCGTCACCTGCATCAGGAACAATGTGAACGTGGTACAGGGTGACCTCGATTCCGGCCTGTCCGGATTCGAATCCCAGTCATTCGACTACGTCATCCTGTCGCAAACCCTTCAGGCCATACGTCATACTGAAGCGCTGGTGCAGGAGATTCTGCGTGTCGGGCGCGAAGGCATCGTCAGTTTTCCCAACTTCGGTTACTGGAAGAATCGCGTCAATATCTTGCGCGGCAATATGCCGGTTTCAAGGGAGTTGCCCTACCAGTGGTATGACACGCCGAATGTGCACCTGTGCACGCTGCATGACTTCGAGACCTTCTGCAACAATCGTCATGTGGCCGTGTTGGATCGCAGGGTGATGACAGGAAAGAATGAAGTGAAGTTGTTGCCGAACCTGCTCGGCAGCACGGCGGTGTACCGATTCCAGCGCGGTATATGAGCGTCTGGGAGCAACTTTTTACCCGGCGCATGCTGATCTGCGTGTTCACCGGATTTGCTTCCGGCCTGCCGCTGTACCTGCTGCTGAATCTGGTTCCCGCCTGGCTGCGCACCGAGCACATCGATCTGAAGGTCATCGGCGCATTCGCGCTGATCCAGTTTCCCTATACCTGGAAGTTCCTCTGGGCGCCGCTGTTGGATCGTTATGCGGTGCCGGCGCTGGGCAGGAGGCGGGGATGGATGCTGCTGATGCAGGGTGCGCTGCTGGTGGTGATCGCGGCGCTGGGTGGGTTTTCGCCGCAGCATGATTTGCGCATGATCGTGATGCTCACCACGCTGCTGGCTTTGCTGAGCGCCACGCTGGATATCGCGCTGGATGCCTATCGCCGCGAGTTGCTGTTCGATAATGAGCTCGGCCTGGGCAACGCCGTGCACGTGAATGCCTACCGCATCTCGGGATTGATCCCGGGTTCGTTGGCGCTGATCCTTGCCGACCATCTGCCGTGGGATATGGTGTTCATGATCACCGCGCTGTTCATGCTGCCCGGCATGGTGATGACGCTGTTGGTCAACGAGCCGCACCGCGCCGAGCCGCCCAGGACGCTGCGCGAAGCAGTGGTCGAGCCGTTCCACGAATTCATCACCCGCAAGGGCTGGCAAAGCGCGTTGTTGATTTTGGCGTTCCTGTTCTTCTACAAGTTGGGCGACAGCCTGTGCACCTCGCTGGCCACGCCGTTCTACCTCGACATGGGATTTTCCAAATCGCAGATCGGCCTGATCGCGAAGAACGCCGGGCTGTGGCCGGCAGTGATAGGCGCGCTGCTCGGCGGTATCTGGATGCTGAAGCTCGGTATCAACCGTGCGCTGTGGCTGTTCGGTGTGGTGCAGGTGGTGAGCATCTTCGGCTTTTATTGGCTGGCGTTGCAGGGGGCGCAGGCGGAAGTCACCACGCTGCATCTCACACAGCTTGCATTTGTGATTGGACTCGAAGCCGCCGGTGTCGGGTTGGGCACGGCGGCCTTCGTCGCCTATATCGCACACACCACCCATCCCGCTTATACCGCCACCCAGTTCGCGCTGTTCACCAGTCTCGTTGCGGTGCCGCGCACTTTCGTCAATGCCACGGCAGGCTGGCTGGCAGACCAGCTGGGCTGGAGCGGATTTTTCCTGCTGTGCGCGGTGCTGGCTGTTCCGGGGATGGTGTTGCTGCTGAAGGTGGCGCCATGGAATGAAAAGATGTCGGCGTTGTAGGTTGGGTTAAACGAAGCGGTACCCAACAATTCCCAACTTCAAAATCGCCGGGGGTAGCCCGGCAGCTAGTCACTTTCTTTTGCTTCGCCAAAAAGAAAGTAACCAAAGAAAAGGCGACCCCGGTTTGCCGCCCTTCGGGTTCCCTGCGTTGCTCGTCTGGTCAGGCGGCTGCGGAACTCGCACTGCGTGCTCAGACAGTCCTCGCCGAAATCCCCTGACCAGCCTGCGCTACTCGGCGGCGCACAGGGGAATGAAAATCAAAAAAACCGTTAGTTGTAGGGTGGGCAACAAGTTGCCCACCGATAATTGAATGGTCGCGTGGGCACGGCGTGCCCACCCTACTGGGCTGGTGGAGCAATTGTGAACTCGCTCCCATCAATCAAATACCTGCTCTTGCATGAGGCTGCCAATACAGCCGCAGCGCGATCTGTTTTTACGTTTGGAACCTCATCAAGAAGACAATTTGCGTAATCTATATTTATTTTTTCTTTGAATTTGTATTGGCAGGCAACTGCTATTACATTAACAGCATAGTTTGATACTGTGTCTTTTGTGTATTTATTTACACACTCATCATAATTGCTTGGCCCGAACCATCCGCCAACTGCATTAGGGAAGGTCTGAATAAGTAACTGCAAATGAGAACGGTGCACGCACAATCAACAGTGGAGATTCAAATTGGCCGGAAATTACCCTGGCAAGGGTCATTTCGTCGACCATTCCGGTCGATTCCCCGTTCATTAGACGCACCTCTCCTGCTGAAGTCGCAACAGATGGCGTCGCGCCATGAACAGATTTGCCAGTGCCGCCACAACGAACAGCCGATTGCCATTCTTCATCATGCCGCGGTAGCTGACCTTGGCAAAGCCAAAGATACGCTTGATGATCAGAAAGGCATGTTCGACCTTGGCGCGCACACTCGACTTTCTGCGGTTCTTCTCCTGTTCCCGTTCGGAGAGTCCCCTGTTACGGAACCCCTTCTGGTTGGTGAAGTCGCGCGCCCTGGGTGCGGCTTGGGCGATCAACTCCTTTTGGCTGGCGTAGGCGGAGTCGCCATACACTCGCTGTTCGTTGCCATGCAGCAGTTGCGGGATGCTGTGCTTGTCATGCTCGTTGGCCGCCGTGGCCACCACCGAGTGGATCAGCTTGGTCTTGCTATCCACGCCGATATGAGCCTTCATGCCGAAGTACCACTGGTTCCCCTTCTTGGTCTGGTGCATCTCTGGGTCGCGCGCCTTGTCCTGATTCTTGGTGGAGGACGGTGCACTGATAATCGTCGCATCCACAATGGTTCCGGTCGAGACCTTCAGCCCCTTGGTTTGCAGATGCCGACCGACTTCCTCGAACAGGTGCTTGCCCAGTTCATGCGCTTCCAGCAGATGGCGGAACTTGCACACGGTGGTTTCGTCCGGAGCGCCTTCCCGTCCCAGATCGATGCCAACGAATTCGCGCATGGACACGGAGTCGTAGAGGGCTTCTTCCACCGCAGGGTCGGACAGGTTGAACCAGTTCTGCAGAAAGTAGATGCGCAACATACGCTCAAGCCCCACAGGCCGACGTCCGTTTCCGGCTTTAGGATAAAAGGGCTCAATCAGGGTACACAGGATAGCCCACGGCACGACTTGATCCATCTCGGACAGAAACGTTGCGCGTCGCGTCATCTTGCCGTAAAGATCAAAGCTGCCCGCAGAGAGTGTCGTTTGTTTCATCGTTCGGTTCCGTTTGTTCGATCTTCGCTTCTGACAACATGAATCAAAATGGTTCAGGACTTAATCAGAGATTCCTTAGTGTTTACAAGAACCAGCATAAACCCCAAGAGTAGTTTATTCATTGTGTATAGCCCCCGAGTTTTGCGAACTAGTTGGAACGACTACCCTTAACACTCACGGGCAACGCGCCCGGTGTCAAGGTATCTACTGTTATATGTAAAAATTCCAATGCGCCGAGTGCTTTCGACTCTTCGGCAAATTGTCGCCGTAAATTGGGTAGGCCTTTTAACTGCCTTTCGGCAGGTTCTGTTATCACGAATCGTTTACAGTTAGGGCATAGGTAATCCCTCCGCATTCCGTGATCTTCAATCAGATATTTCGCATCGTGATGCCCACAAAGCGGGCAACTACTTACAAAATATTCCATTTTGTATATCTCCTGTGAGTGATAAAGCGGATGTGCCTAAAGTTCAAATTGAGGAGCAGCCCGTTGCTGAGCTGTAAACTTAGGTTGAACTTTCAACGGCACGCCCTAAAATGGCATAAGTGTATATAGACAGAGGCGATATCTTTCGCGTACTCAGGCGTAAATCCGTTCTCTATCAGAAGGCTAGTCATGTCTTCATCATGCATAGTCCGCATGCGACTAAACCAGACAAATTTATAGAAGCACTCCCAGTCGAACGGGGATAGCACAGACTTGTTTACCGAGTTAACAAATTGCTTAAACAACTTGTCTGTGGCGTGTGGTAGCTTCGGCACCATTGATTTGCGTGTGGGTACCCGCAACCGATACCTTGTGCCGTGAGTTGAGTTGTAGGATCGAAGGACGGGCCCCGAGAAATCTCGCGCGGCTTGACAGTAAGTTTCGTACTTCGGTGGGTCATCTGGGTTCCATTGGCGGGCGCACGGACGGACGGCAATTCGGGTTCCCTGACTTTTGTGTGTGTTGAAACGAATTACAAGTTCGTCGTGTACGGATTGAGCGTGGCTTCGAAGCTCTACTATGTCGTGCCCCTCTGAGCCGCCGAAGTTGTTTATCACATCGACTTTGAAGGTGCCAAGTTTTCGCGCTTCAACTGCGATAGCTTGAAGTACTTGGCGTGGTGATTCGGATACCGCGATATCGAGTGTGGGTAGACGTTCGCTCATTTAAACCCCCTTGATCAACCTAACGAAGGTGGATGGCAAAAACGCCGTATATCTTGAAACATATCGCCGTGAAAGCTGGGGCATTTCAAATTTTACGGACAAACACCTTAGACTTCCGCTGATAGTTATACAGCGACTTTTTCTGCGCCGGCAGCGCGGAGACATCGCTCTCGACAAAGCCGCGCTCGATGAACCAGTGTGCGGTGCGGGTGGTAAGGACGAACAGTTTCTTCATCTTCTGCGACTTGGCGACGGAGATCATATGGTTGAGGATGACTTCGCCGTAGCCGTGATTGCGGCTCTGTGATTCGACGGCGAGTCCTGCCAGTTCGGCGGCGGCCTCGTCGGGAAAAGGATACAGTGCGGCGCAGCCGACGATGCGGTGATCGTGTTCCAGCACCACGAAACGGCCGATCTCCTGTTCCAGCAGTTCACGCGAACGCCGCACCAAGACGCCGTTCTCCTCGAGCGGGCGCAGCAGTTCTAGGATGCCGCCGATGTCTTCGATGGTGACTTCGCGCAAAGTGTTGAGCGTGCTTTCCACCACCATCGTGCCGATACCTTCGTCGCTGAACAATTCCTGCAGTACAGCGCCGTCGGTGTGGCGACTGATCAGATGGGTGCGTGCCACACCCGCTTCGCAGGCGCGCACCGCGCAGGGCAGGAAGAGGTTTGTATCACCCGAAAGTTTCTTCTTGCGCGATAGAACTTCTTGCGCCTGGTCTATGGTGAGTTCCCTGAGCAGCTCGCCTTTCTTGTCATGTACACCATCGGTGTCCATCAGGAATATCAGCTTGTCGGCATCCAGCGCGATCGCGGTCGCGGTTGCGACATCTTCCAGCGTGACGTTGAACACTTCGCCGGTGGGCGAATAGCCAAGTGGCGAGAGCAGCACGACCTCGCCGAATTCCATGCGGTCATTCAGCGCGGCGACATCGACTTTGCGCACGCTGCCGGTGTGCATCAGGTCGACGCCGTTGATCACTCCTATCGGTTGCGCGGTGATGAAGTTGCCGCCCGCGATGCGGATGTCGGCATTCGCCATCGGGGAATTCGGCAGGCCCATCGACAGCAGCGCCTCGATCTCGACACGCACCCGCCCGACCGCTTCCTTGACGCACTGCATGGTCTGCGCATCGGTGAGGCGGATGCCCTGATGGTAGGAGTCGACGATATTGCTCTTGGCCAGGTGCTGCTCGATCTGCGGGCGGGCGCCGTGCACCAGCACCAGCCGGATGCCCAGGCTCGCGAGCAGATTGAAGTCATGCGTCAGTTCGACGAATTTCCCGTCCGCAACGACCTCGCCGCCGAAGGCAATCACAAAGGTTCGGCCGCGGAACGCGTTGATGTAAGGCGCAACGGAACGGAACCAGGCAACGAATTCGGCTGAGGTGGTGATCGGCATATGAATATCCCTATTGATTTGTGCGCATCATGCCGCGCTATGATTCTTCCGGCAACTGTTTATACCTTCACTCTGCATCGAGCAGCTTGCCTGCAATCGCCCAGTTTTCATCAGACAGTTCATCGAAAACGATGTAGGTCGCGGCTGTAACACGGTGGGGCGGAGCCCACTGGTGCGGGAGCAGTCGCTTATAACCGTTACGCTTCATCGAGCAACTTGCCTGCAATCGCCCAGTTTTCATCAAGCAGTTTGCGAATAGCGATGTAGGTCGCGGCTGTGACACGGTGGGGCGTAGCCCGCTGGTGCGGGAGCAGTCGCTTATACCGTTACGCTTCATCGAGCAGCTTGCCGGCAATCGCCCAGTTTTCATCAAGCAGTTCGTCGAAAGTGATGTAGGTATAAGATTTCGGTTTCAGTGCGACGCGTTCCAGCGTGTCGGTGATTTCTGCGGCGATCTGTTGCTTCTGTTCACGGGTCAGTGTTCCCGTGATGCGGATATTGACGTAAGGCATATGCAGCTCCGGTTAGAATGGTTGCGAACCGTGTAAAGTATATAGACATTCCCGCCTGTTGCCATTATAAGCGCGGGCGCCATACCCATTATTTGCGAGATGTTCTTGACTGTTAACCCCGAATTGTCAGCGAGCGCGCTGCGTCGCAAGGCCCGGCTTGATTCACTTGCCGTAATAGAGTTTCCTGCCGATCTGCCGGTGGTGCAAAAGCGCGAGGATCTGGCGCGCGCCATTGTCGACAACCAGGTGGTGATAGTGTGCGGCGAAACAGGTTCGGGTAAGACCACGCAGTTGCCGAAGATATGCCTGGCGCTGGGGCGCGGCGTGCCGGGCGTCATCGGCCATACCCAGCCGCGACGGGTGGCGGCACGCACCGTGGCATCGCGCATCGCATTTGAATTGAAGACCGAGCTGGGCGGCGCAGTGGGTTACAAGGTGCGTTTCCATGACAAGGTTGCGCCGGACACCAGCGTCAAGCTGATGACCGACGGTATCCTGCTTGCCGAAATTCACAGCGATCCGTTGCTGCGAAATTACGACACGCTGATCATTGACGAGGCACACGAGCGCAGCCTTAACATCGATTTTCTGCTCGGCTACCTCAAGCAGTTATTGCCGCGCCGCCCCGATCTGAAAGTCATTATCACCTCGGCCACGCTGGATGCCGACCGCTTCGCACGGCATTTCGGCGCGATGGTTGTGGAAGTCTCTGGGCGCAGTTATCCGGTCGAGACACGTTATCGTCCGTTGCAGGTGAGCGATGAAGGCGACGCGCAGGATGTTCCCCAGGCCGTGAGTTCCGCGCTGGACGAGTTGGCGGCTGGGGGACTACGCGGCGATGTGCTGGTGTTCCTACCCGGCGAACGCGAGATACGCGACACGGCGGAAGTGCTGCGTAAGCATCATCCAAAAGGAATAGAGGTGTTGCCGCTGTTCGCGCGCCTGTCGGCGGCCGAGCAGGACCGGGTGTTCAAAACCGGCGGGCAACGGCGCGTGGTGCTGGCGACCAACGTCGCGGAAACCTCGCTGACCGTGCCCAATATCGGCTATGTGATCGACTGCGGTCTGGCGCGGGTGAACCGTTACAGCATCCGCCAGAAGGTCGAGCAGCTGCATATCGAGAAGATTTCGCGCGCCGCCGCGAACCAGCGGGCCGGACGTTGCGGGCGGGTGATGAGCGGCGTGTGCATACGCCTGTACGAAGAAGCGGATTTCCTGCAGCGCGTCGAATTCACCGACCCGGAGATATTTCGGGTTTCACTGGCCACCGTGATCCTGAGGATGAGCGCGCTTGAGCTCGGTGCTGGTCGCGACACGTTACTGGTAGAACCACTAGCCACTCGACTAGGCGAGCCCACTACACCCGCCAAGTCGCTGGTTATGGCGGAGCCAGCCGATTGCGGGAGCGGCCGCTTCGAAGCCCCTCCCGCACCGGAGGGCTACGCCCCACCGTCTCGGGGCTTCGACATATCAGAATTCCCGTTCATTGAGCCGCCCACGCCGCGCATGATCGCGGACGGCTATCAGTTGCTCGCCGAACTCGGCGCGATCGACGAAGCGCGGCAACTGACCAGGCTGGGACACGAGTTGGCCAAATTGCCGCTCGATCCCAAGATCGCACGTCTGTTGCTGGCAGGTCGGCAATATCACTGTCTGACCGAAATCCTGATCATCGCCAGCGCGCTGTCGGTGCAGGACCCGCGCGAACGCCCGCTGGACAGGCAGGAGGCGGCGGATGTCGCGCACAAGCGCTTTGCCGACGAGCGTTCGGATTTTCTGGCCTATTTGAAAGTCTGGGCGTGGTTCGAACAGGTGCTGGCGGAGAAGAAATCCAATCGTCTGATGGCGGAAGAATGCCGCAGGAATTTTCTGTCTCCGTTGCGCCTGCGCGAGTGGCGCGAGCTGCACCAGCAACTGCATGCGCAGGTCGCGGAGATGGGCATGCGCGGCGGCGATAAACGTTTGTCCGGTCGCGCGGAAGGGCAACCCGCCAGCTATGAGCAGATCCACAAAGCGCTGTTGTGCGGATTGCTCGGCAACATTGGCTTGAAGAGCGTGGAGAGCAATGAATACCTGGGCGCGCGTGGTATCAAGTTCATCATTGCGTCGAATTCGGTACTGGCAAAAAAGGGCGCGAAGTGGGTGATGGCCGGCGAGCTGGTCGAGACGCATCGTCTGTATGCACGCGGTGCAGCGCGCATTGAGCCGGAGTGGCTGGAAGAGACCGGGGCACACCTGATCAAGCGGCATTATTTTGATCCGCACTGGGAAAAGAAGGCAGCGCAGGTCGTCGCGTACGAACGCAGCACGCTGCATGGATTGCTGCTCAACGCGAAGAAGCGCGTGCACTACGGACCGATGAATGCGGCCGAGTCGCGCGAGGTGTTCATACGCCAGGCACTGGTCGGCGGCGAGTTCGAAACGCGTGCGCCATTCTTCGCGCACAACAGCAAGCTGATCGCCGACATCGAAGTGCTTGAGCACAAGGCGCGCCGTCCCGATGTGCTGGTGGATGACGAATTGATCTTCGCATTTTATGAAAGCCGCATTCCCCATAGTTATTCCGGGCATGATATTCACAACGGTGCGGCATTCGAACATTGGCGCAAGGAAGCGGAGCGCACCGATGCAAAACTGCTCTATCTGAAAAAAGACGATTTGATGCGCCACGAAGCGGCAGGTATCACCACCGACCAGTTTCCGCCGCAGTTGAAGATAGACAATGTCAGTTTTGCATTGAGCTACAATTTTTCGCCGGGCAGGAACGATGACGGCATCACGCTCACGGTGCCGCTCGCGCTGATCAACCAGGTGATCGCGGAACGTTGCGAATGGCTGATTCCCGGTATTCTTGCGGAGAAGGTCGTGCAACTGATCAAGACCCTGCCGCAGAAACTGCGCCGCCATCTGGTGCCGGTGCCGGAATTTGCCGCGACATTCTGCCATGACGTACCCGCATCGAACACGCCGTTGCTGCAGGTGCTGACACGCTACATTCGGGAACAGAAGCAGCTCGACGTGCCACTGGATGCCTTCCGTCCCGAATTGTTGTCGCCGCACCTGCTGATGAATTTCCGCATCGTCGACGAGCATGGCCGTCAACTCGGCATGTCGCGCAATTTTGCCCAATTGCATGCCGAGCATGCCCCGCGTGCCGCTCCGGCGATTGTTGCCGCGATGAAGGAAAAGGGTGAGGTTATTTCGGAACAACGCCATACCTCGTGGAGTTTCGGTGACTTCGCCGAAACCCGCGAAACGATGCGCGCGGGACAGAACGTCACGCTGTACAACGCGCTGGTGGATGAGGGTGATGCCGTTGCGCTGCGTGCCTTCGATACCCGTGATGCGGCGCAGGATGCCCATCGCGGTGGATTGCGCCGTTTGTTCATGTTGGCACTGAAGGAGCAGGTGAAGTACCTGGAAAAAAACCTGCCCGATGCGCAAAGACTGGGCATGCTGTTCATGGCGCCCAATTCCCCTTTTGGCGGCACGCAGCAGGAATTGCAGCAACAGATACTCGCCATAACTTTCGATCGCTGTTGCCTGAACGATCCCCTTCCGGCGAACGAAGAACAATTCATCGCGCGCGGCAAGGAAGCAAAATCCCGTCTGCTGCTAATCGCGCAGGAACTGGCGAGGTTGGCGGGTAATGTGCTGGCGGAATATCAGGGGGTGCAAAAGAATCTGCCCCAGCTCAAAGTACACAGCCAGGCAAACCTGGACGTGCGCGCGCAGCTGGAATGGCTGCTGCACAAGCGCTTCATCGCCGATACGCCCTATGAACGTTTGCAGCATGTACCTCGTTACCTGAGCGCGATCAACCTGCGTATTGAAAAGCTGCGCAGCAACCCGGCGCGGGATGCGCAGTGTATGGCGCAGATGCAGGCGTTGACACAGGCCTGGCAAAAGCTGCGTCAGGTGCAGCAGGGCAACAAAGACCCGCGCATCAACGAATTCGCGTGGATGCTTCAGGAATTGCGTGTATCGCTGTTCGCGCAGGAACTGAAAACGCCGGTGATCGTGTCGGTGAAACGGCTGGAGAAAATGCTGGCGGGTATCAGAAGTTAACCATGTTTTTGATAGTGATTGTGCCTATAGTCTGGCACACTGATTTATAGCCTTCATGTTACTTGAACGGGGGTGAAGCAATTATCTGGAGAGATTGTCAGAAGTCATCACACAAGGGAGCAGTCATGCATAAGTTCAATCCAACGTCAAAACATCCAGATCGTGCTATTCAAGCTTGGCTTATCCTCATCAATGCTGCAATGAACCGTCAAACGCTAACTTACGAAGGCTTGTCACAAATAATGTATCAGCGAAAGGCACAAGGAGTTCTCGACAAAATCCTTGGCCACATCGCTTTCTATTGCATTGACGAAGGCCTTCCACCCTTGACTTCAATTGTTGTAGGAAAGAAGCGCGGCTCACCAGGAGCAGACATCCCAATTAATCTTGCGCAATTCGATACTGAGCGAGAGCGCGTCTATGGAACTGACTGGTACGACATCTTTCCACCGAGTTCAGAAGAGCTTAGTGCGGCTTTTGCCAACCACAAGAGGGGAAACCCATGAAGCTTGCTTTGCTCTTAGTCGCTATCGCATCCGCAACGCTTCCTCAAGCTTGGGCTCAGGGGGTCGAGAAGCCAGAATTAGCGAAAGCATCAGTTGCCTATGGTCAGTGCGTTGTTTTCTACTCAAAGAAGTATACTGACACGCACGAACTACCGAAGGATATTGTCGCGGCAGCCTTTGGGAACTGTTTTCAGGAACGGAACGATCTTAGCAAAGCTATCGAGAGCCATTATATGGAATCTGGAATACCGCAACCTGACCGTGTCGAAGCCAGAATGAAGGAGGCAGAAAGGGACATACAACGCGCCGCGATCCGTGGCATCTTTGAAAAACGCTATCCGGCAATAAAATAATATAGCGCACCCACCTATTTTTGCCCTGACCGACAAGAGCCCGCGTAGGATGGGTTGAGCAACGCGATACCCATCGCTTGTAATTGTTGGGTATCGCTACGCTCCACCCAACCTACAACAACTCAGGGGTCAGAGTGAATAGTTTTTCATCTTGCTGATTTTGGCAGCGCGGTCAGCATCTCCACGTCGTTACGAAACCAGATTCCGTTCGGGAGTGGCCGCAGGCAAAGATCGCGCAACTTGGCTGTAAAGATCGGCATGTATAATCCGGCCATATCAAAAATCCGGAAGCAAAATGTCCACAACCATACTAATCATCGGTTTGATGCTGTTCTTCGCGCACTTTCTATCGTTGCAATTCAGCAAGACCAATATTCCGGACGTGCTGGTGCTGATGCTGGTCGGTATCGTGATCGGCCCTCTGTTCGGTGTCGTCACGCCCGAGGATTTCGGCAAGATCGGTTCATTGATTGCCACCATTGCGCTGGTTGTGATTTTGTTTGAAGGCGGCACAACGCTGAATCTGGACGTGCTGGGCAAGTCGCTGGGCACGACAGGGTTGCTGGCCATGGTCAGTTTTGTATTGACTACCGCGATCATCGCGGTGATCGGCTTTTATTTTCTGAAGCTGGAGATGCTGCCTGCGATATTGCTTGGCGTCACGCTGGGAAACACCTCTTCGACGGTCGTCATCCCGATGGTGAATTCGCTGAAAATCTCGAACAAACCCGGCACCGTGCTGATTCTGGAATCGGCACTCACCGACGTGCTGAGTATCGTCGGCGTGTTCGCGCTGCTGCAGATCCATACCGAGGGCGGCGTCGTGCCGGGCAGACTGGTGGGCACCGTGCTGGCTTCGCTGGTTTTCGCGGCGGTGATCGGCCTGCTGGGTGGTATTGGCTGGCTGATGGTGCTGGGCAAGGTGCGCAATTTCCCCAACACCATTTCGTCCACCCTTGCCTATGTATTCATCGTGTACGGCCTGACCGAAATGCTCGGCTATTCGGGTGCGATTGCCGCGCTGGCGCTGGGTATTTCTCTGACCAACTTCCAGAAATTCCACCTGTACCGTATTCCGTACATCGACAAGAGCATCGTGCCGCTGAACGAAATCGATCTGGCCTTTTACAGTGAGGCGGTTTTTTTGCTGAAGACCTACTTTTTCGTCTATCTTGGTATTTCCATCCATTTCGGCAAGGTGCATCTCGCTATCGCGGCAGCCGTCATGGTATTGGCAATTTATGTCATGCGGCTGGGGCTTTCACGTGTTGTTTTCCGCAACCACAGCTACGGTCTGCGCGACACCGCCATCGCGTCGATGATGGCGCCCAAGGGCCTGGCATCGGCTGTGCTGGCAACGCTGCCGCTGCAATACGGGATTGCGGGCGGTGAAGTGATTCGCGATACGACTTATATGGTGGTGCTGGTCAGCATCACACTCACTGCTCTGCTGGTGATGATCTACCCGGGTCGTTTCACGCAACGACTGTATGCGCTGATATTGGGCAAGCCGATACCGCCACCGGCGATCATAGACTCATAAAATGCACGCGCCCCGTTAACTTTGCCCGTCGGCTTCGATCCCGATTCCGGGGAGTATGTTGATATAAATGTATAACCTTATGCGCGGGGCCAACTGTCCGCCTACGGTATAATCCGCGCAATCAAGTCTGGCTATGAAAGAAGAAAGTCATGGATGAGCAATTGCGCAAAGCTGCGCTGCAATATCACCGCCAAGCCCCGGCGGGCAAAATCACCGTTACCCCGAGCAAGCCGATGATCACACAGCGCGACCTGGCGCTGGCTTATACGCCGGGAGTAGCCGTAGCCTGCGAGGCCATCGTGGACAATCCGGCCGAGGCGCGCAATTTGACCTCACGCGGAAACTTGGTCGCGGTGATCACCAACGGCACCGCGGTGCTGGGACTGGGCGCGATCGGTCCGCTTGCCGCCAAACCGGTGATGGAAGGCAAGGCCATGCTGTTCAAGAAATTTGCCGGTATCGACGTGTTCGATCTGGAAATCGATGAGCGCGATCCCGACAAGCTGGTGGAAATCATCGCCGCGCTGGAACCGACCTTTGGCGGCATCAATCTGGAAGACATCAAGGCGCCGGAATGTTTCTACATCGAGCGCAAGCTGCGCGAGCGGATGAAGATACCGGTATTCCATGACGACCAGCACGGTACGGCTATCATCGTCGGAGCGGCGTTGCTGAATGGCATCAAAGTGGTCGGCAAGGACATAGAAAAAATCAAGCTGGTGGTGTCCGGTGCAGGGGCGGCGGCGCTGGCGTGTCTGGATATGCTGGTCAGCCTCGGTGTGCGCATGGAAAATATCATCGTGACCGACATCAAGGGCGTGGTTTACCAGGGTCGTGTCGAAGAAATGGATGACAACAAGGCGCGCTATGCGGTTCAGACATCCGCGCGGACTTTGGCCGAAGTGATCGCGGGTGCGGATGTGTTCCTCGGATTGTCCGCCGGCGGGGTGTTGAAGCCTGAAATGGTGAAGCAGATGGGTGATAGGCCGCTGATCTTTGCGCTGGCCAATCCCGCCCCCGAGATTTTGCCGAGTGTGGCCAAGGCGGCGCGCCCCGATGCGATCCTGGCGACCGGACGTTCCGATTATCCGAACCAGGTCAATAACTCGTTGTGCTTCCCGTTCATTTTTCGCGGTGCACTGGATGTGGGCGCATCGACCATCAACGAGGAGATGAAGCGCGCGGCGGTTTATGCGATTGCCGAGTTGGCACAAGCCGAACAACCGGAAGAAGAGCAGGAAGTATACGGCGACGAAAGTTTGAGTTTCGGCCCGGATCACCTGATCCCAAAGCCGTTCGATTCACGCCTGATCATACGCATCGCGCCTGCGGTGGCGCAGGCCGCGATGGACAGCGGGGTGGCGGAGCGACCGATTGCCGATATGGAGGCATATCGCGAAAAGCTGGAGGGTTTTGTTTACCATTCCAACATGCTGATGAAGCCGGTGTTCGAGGCTGCCAAGCGTGCGCCGCAGCGTCTGGTCTATGCGGAAGGCGAGGAATCCCGCGTGCTGCACGCGGTGCAGACAGTGGTGGACGAAGGTATGGCCTATCCGATACTGGTTGGTCGCCCGGAGGTGATAACCCAGCGCATCGCCAAGCTCGGGTTGCGTATCCGCGCAGGGGAACATTTCGAACTGGTCAATCCGGAGAGCGATTCGCGCTATCGTGAATACTGGACCGAATATCAGCGCCTGATGCAGCGCCATGGTGTCACGCCGAGTGTGGCCAAACGCGCAATACGCCGCAGCAATACCCTGATTGCCGCGATGCTGGTGCGCATGGGAGAAGCGGACGCGATGCTGTGCGGGACAGTTTCCCATCCGATCCGGCATCTGCGCTATATCGATGAAGTGATCGGAAAGCGTCCCGGTGTGAATGTATACGCGGCGATGAACATCCTGATGTTGCCCAAGCATACCCTGTTCATCTGCGATACCCACGTCAATCTTGACCCAAGCGCCGAACAGGTCGCAGAAATGACCCTGCTGGCCGCCGAGGAGATGCGCCGTTTCGGTTTGACGCCAAAAGTCGCGCTGTTGTCGCATTCCAACTTTGGCAGTCATGAAGATGCATCGGCACGAAAAATGGGCCATGCACGCGAGCTGCTCGAAAAGCTCGCACCGGAACTGGAAGTGGAAGGCGAGATGCACGGCGACGCCGCGCTATCGGAAAGTCTGCGGACAGCGGCTTTCCCGAACAACGGCTTGAAGGGCGTGGCGAACCTGCTCATCATGCCGAATCTGGACGCGGCCAATATTGCCTATAACATGCTGAAAATGACCGGGGGAGATGGCATTACCATCGGTTCGATTCTGTTGGGTGCAAACAAATCGGTGCATATACTGACCACAACTGCCACGGTGCGTCGCATCGTGAATATGAGTGCGCTGGCGGTGGCCGGCGTGAAGTTACGCTAGGGAGAACGGGATGCAAAGGAACAAACAGGAAATCGACATGCTGAGTGAAGAGGTCGAGATGCTGATGCGGGAACGCACCAGATTACTCAAAGTGGTGGGTGCGGCTGCGGTATTCGTGGCGAACGCCGATCCAGAGTCTTTTCGAAATGAGGCGATGGACGCCGCCGAGATGCTGTCGGAAACCCTGAATGCCCTGCCGGAAGAGACATTGAAAGATGCTCTGGAATCGGTACAGGCTGAAGCCGAATAGAGAGCGAATGGAGAAGCGCGCAGCACTGATACTGACCGGGGGTGGTGCGCGCGCTGCCTATCAGGTTGGAGTGCTCAAGGCGATCGCGGAATTCTTGCCGCGCGACGCGCATTGTCCGTTCGCTATCATCTGCGGAACATCGTCAGGTGCGCTAAACGCAGCCACGCTCGCGGTGAATGCCGGAAATTTCAGGAAGGGCGTGCAGTATCTGACCAACACCTGGAAGAATTTCCACGCCAACCAGATATACCGGACCGATGTGATCGGGGTGTTCAATAATTCCATGCTGTGGCTTGCCGGCGTGATATTAAACATGATCGGGATCAACAGGCTCACCAAGGTTTCGCTGCTGGACAATTCGCCGCTGGTCGAACTGTTGGAACGGATGCTGCCCTGCGAAAAAATCCAGGAAAGTATCGATGCCGGATTGTTGCACGCATTGAGCATCACCGCATCGGGCTATGGTTCCGAGCAGTCGGTGACTTTTTTTCAGGGTGTGAAACAGCTGGTTCCGTGGCGGCGCAAGGGACGGGTGGGCATGGCGACACAGATCGGAATCAGGCACCTGCTGGCGTCCTCTGCGCTGCCGTTCATCTTTCCGGCGACACTGATCAATCGCGAATATTTCGGCGACGGTTCGATGCGCCAGATCGCGCCCATCAGTCCCGCGCTGCATCTGGGCGCGACACGCGTGCTGATAATAGGCGTATCTGGGAATGGCAATCCGGAACATCCCGATCGCGCTGCGATTGGCGCGTATCCTTCTCTGGCAAGCATAGCCGGACATACCCTGAACAGTATTTTTTTCGATCGTATGGAAGTCGATCTGGAGCGCCTGAAAAAGATCAATGATCTGGTCGCGATCATGCCGGAGGAGATGCGCGAACGTGCAGGTCTCAGGCATATCGATGCGCTGGTGATGTTACCCAGCCAGCCAATCGAAAAAATTGCCGAACGGTACGCTGCAGAACTGCCCTGGACAATACGCCTGTTGCTGCGCCTTGTCGGGGCCAGACAGCAAAGCGGCGGGACGCTGGTGAGCTATTTGCTGTCCGAGAAAAAATTCTGCCGCGCATTGATCAATCTGGGCTATCGGGATGCATTAAAACAGCGCGAGGAAATCATGGCCTTTCTTGAAGTGGAACCCGGTCAGGATGACGGGATGCCACAATGATGGCGGGAATTGCCAAAACGCGCACCTGGCAGTTACTGAACCTGCTGGCGGACGGCGAGTTCCATTCCGGCGAGGTGTTGGCAAGCCGGCTGGGCGTGTCGCGTGCGAGTATATTCAATGCCCTTTCCGGTGTCGCGGACCAGGGAGTGTCGTTGCAGCGTATACGTGGCCGAGGCTATCGTCTGGCGCGCCCGTGGCAGCGGCTGGATCAGAGTGAAGTGATGCGCTGGCTGGACAAGGATGCGGGTCGGTTCGATATCCAGATATTGCCGCAAGCCGCTTCCAGCAATACCCTGCTGCTGCAGCGCGCAGGTGTTGCAGGCGGGGGGGCGCCCAGTGGCAGTGTGCTGGCGGTGGAGTTGCAGACTGCCGGTCGCGGAAGAATGGGGCGGACATGGCATTCCGAACTGGGCACGGCGCTAACATTTTCCCTGTTATGGCGTTTTGATTGCGGGCTGAACACTTTGTCCGGATTGAGCTTGGCGGTCGGCGTGGCGGTCGTGCGCGCATTGAACAGGCTGGGCGCACAGGGCGTGCAATTGAAATGGCCGAATGACATCATGACCGGCCAGGGCAAACTGGGCGGCGTGCTCATCGAAGCGCAGGGCGATATGCTCGGGCCCAGCGCAGTGGTGATCGGCATCGGACTGAATTTCACCTTACCGGCCAGCCTGGTGTCGCAGATCGGCCAACCGGCATCAGCGCTGGATGAAATATGCACGGCGATGCCGACACGCAACCAGTTGCTGGCTGTATTGCTGCTGGAACTGGGCGGCGTGCTGCAGCAATTCGCGCGGGACGGGTTCGCCGCATTCCGCGATGAATGGGGACGTTATCATATCCACCAGGACATGCCGATCCGATTGCGCATGGCGGACGGGCAAACCGTGAATGGCATTGCGCGCGGAATCAGTGACAGTGGAGAGCTATGCGTGGAAACCGGACAGGGAACGCGGTATTTCAATTCCGGTGAAGTGGGAATGCGGCACGATGAAGATTGAAAGAATGAATGCCGCAGGGATCACGCCGGCAGTGTTTATTCTGCGACTGAAAACGCGGTAAATTTTGATGAAACTACTGATTGATGCAGGAAACTCGCGTATCAAATGGGCTCTGGTGAGCGGAGGGGATTGGCTGTGCAAGGGTGACCTGCCCACAATCCAGGTGGAAGGATTGTCGCAGGCTGTTGCCGATCGACTCGCTCTGCAAAACCCCGCCACGGGTTTGCATGACATACAAATCTGGGCGAGTAATGTTGCCGGCGAAGACTGTGCCCGGCATATTCGCAATATCGGTGCAGGCAGGTCCGTGCAGACGCATTTTGTTGTGGCACAGAAATCACAGTGCGGCGTGCGCAATGGCTATTCCAATCCATCACAGCTGGGCAGTGACCGTTGGGCCGCATTGATCGCCGCATGGCATCTGGTGCAGGGAGTGTGCCTGGTGGTGAACTGCGGCACGGCGACCACGATAGATGCGTTATCAGGTCAGGGCGAATTTGTCGGAGGCTTGATCATGCCCGGCGTCGAATTGATGCAACACAGTCTGGTGGCCGCTACAGACCAGCTGCAGGCAGCGCCGGGAGAATATGCGCGGTTCCCGCTGAACAGCGCCGACGCGTTATACAGTGGTGCGATTCAAGCCAGTTGCGGCGCGATAGATCGGCAATATGATCTGCTTGACGATGACAGCGCGACGCTGGTTCTGAGCGGTGGTGCGGCAAGGGTATTGCAGCCATTCCTTGACCAAAAGCGTTTCGGTGCACCACCGCGCATCGTCGACAGTCTGGTGCTGAAGGGATTGTTGTTAATGGTTAAGGAACAGAACGGGCAATGAGAAATTTATTCTGGATATTATTGCTGGGGAACGTGATTTTATTTGCCGTGATGCAGAATGGCATGTTCGGTTGGAGCGAACAGGAGGAGCAGGCACAGCCCGAATTGCACGCCGACAAGATTCAGATGATTCCGGCGTTGCAGATTAGCCCCGCCAGGGTTCTGCCCGTTTCCAAAGTGGTGTCCGAGCCTGTGCACGCCCCAGCGGCGATATTGACTGCCCAGGTTCCTGCTTCCTCCTCCGAATCCTCTGCAAAACCGGATTCCGTGCAGGATGCGGCGGCAGTAAAACCCGGTGCGCAGGCCTGTCTGGAGTGGGGCGATTTTTCGGGCCCGGATCTGGCACGTGCCACGGCTGCGTTGTCTGCCATGCAACTGGCCGATAAATTGAGCCAGCGCCAGATCGAACAGGACATAGGCTATTGGGTGTATTTCCCGCCGCTCGGGAACAAAGCCGCTGTCAACCGGAAAATCGCGGAGATAAAGGCGCTGGGTATCAGTGAGTACTTTGTGGTGCCGGGTTCGGGCCGCTGGCATAACGCCATTTCACTGGGTGTATTCAAGACCAGGGAGGCGGCGCAGAGCTTCCTGCATGGCCTGCACGCCAAGGGTGTGCACACCGCGCGGGTCGGCGAGCGCGCCAGCAAGCTTATGTCCACCATATTCATGCTGCACGGGGTGGACGCCGCGACGGCGTCAAAATTGACCGCAATGCAGAATGATTTCCCCGGAAGTGCCCTGAATAATGTTCCCTGTGCAATTTCTGGCAAGCATTGACAAGGCAGGGTGAAATCTGGAGAATGCCGCGCTCTTCGCGGTGATATAGCTCAGGTGGTTAGAGCGCAGCACTCATAACGCTGAGGTCGGTGGTTCAAATCCACCTATCACCACCAAATTAAGTAAAACAATGCCCCGGCAAGCGGGGCTTTTTTACGGCTTAAGCCAATATATGCAAGGTGCATAGCCATATATAGCTTGTATCATAGAGTGCAATGAAGTGTTAATTAATATTATAAAATCTCACGATTGCGTGAGTATCGATGTGAGTATTTATAAGAAATAGGTTATGCTGTGAGTATCGTATACTCATATTTGGATAGAAATGGGAAAACTAACTGATAAAGCAATTCAGGCCGCTAAGCCAAAAGGCAAGCAGTACGGGCTGAGTGATGGCGAAGGATTGACGTTGATGGTCAAACCGAATGGAACAAAACTCTTCTGGCTACGTTATCGATTCGTCGGCAAAGCTAAGACTCTATCAATTGGTCAATATCCGGTGGTTAGTCTCAAAGAAGCAAGAGATCGAGCCTTTGAAGCAAAGAGGCAACTTGATAATAATATTGATCCTTCGGCTGAAAAGCGGGCGGCACGAGCGGTGTTGGCTCAACAGAAAGAGGAACAAGTTTGTGATGCTGCAAGCGCTTTTGAGATTGTCGCTCGTGAATGGTTCGTAAAGCACAAGCAGAGCTTGGAATGGGAAGAAAGCCACTCAAGCAAAATTCTCGGTCGGCTTGAGAATGATATTTTCCCCTGGATCGGGAAAAGACCGATTGCTGAAATTACTGCGCATGAACTATTGATTGTAATCAGGAAGATTGAAAAACGTGGCGCATTAGAAGCTGCCCATAGGGCTCTCTCTGAGTGTGGGCGAGTGTTTCGTTATGCCGTTGGATCGGGATTAGCTGAACGTGATCCGTCGGGTGATTTAAAGGGTGCGTTACCGCCTTACAGAAAAAATAATCATTTCGCAGCCCTGACTGACCCTAAACAAGTTGGTGAGTTGCTTCGTGATATCGAAGCCTATACGGGCACGAATGTTGTACGAGCAGCATTTGCCTTGTCGCCCCACGTATTTCTGCGCCCCGGTGAACTGCGCAAACTTCAATGGGACTGGATAGATATCGATTCCGCCAAAATTGTGATCCCCCCATCGGGACACAAAATGGGCAAACGAACGCAAGCTCCTCACATCGTTCCACTGAGCAATCAAGTGATCTGCATCTTTAAAGACATCAAGCCTCTGACCGGGGGTGACAAATATGTTTTTCCTGGCGTTCGTGATAAGAACCGCCCAATGTCAAACAATGCTGTTCGTTCCGCTATACGTAGCCTGGGATGGACTAGTGACGAAATGACCCCGCATGGCTTTCGAGCGTTAGCTAGCACTATTCTGGACAACATGGGTTACAAGCAGGAATGGATTGAGCGACAGTTGGCTCACGATGAGTCAAATAAAGTCAAAGCGGCTTATAAACGCGATTTGCATTTGATGTACATGCCAGAGCGAAAAGCGATGATGCAAGAGTGGTCAGATTATTTAGACATTCTCAGGAATGGGGCGCAGGTCATCCCTTTTAAAACAGCTTAATGAATATGGAGTAATAACTAAAATTAACAGACCGCCATTTGCAAACTTGTGACGTTCCAAAAGGCAGACCTTTACTGTTTGAACGAAGAAACTATGGGAGATGATGGAACAGGCTTGCTGCCAGATGACGCCCCATTCGTCGTGGTGTTGGTCTGCGCCTGAGAGGTTGGCCACCTGATTGTGAGGTGTCATGTTTCCCCTCGACTGGCTTGATTGAAAATGGCATCCATCAGCTCCGCAGCTTCCGCCTGTTCGGTTTCAAGCCGGGTTCTTTCCATTTCAACCAGTTCTTCGGCAGCTTCGATTTTGGCCAAGCGTTCCTGCTCGGCCTTGACAGCTTCCCATTCCATTCTGGACTGACGTTCGGCTGCAAGACGCGCCTGCGCATGTCGTTCGTTAAGGATGCGATTTTGCTCCATCCTTTGCTCGTGCTCGATTGCCAAAGACTGTTCGTGCTGCTGTTTCCTGTTGCGTGACATCACCCACCAGAACCAGGCTCCAAGCACCGTCGCGAACACCGCGAGGCAGGACAGGATAGAAGTGCGCCATGATGTCCACCACCAGACCGCAACCTGCGTGCGGTATCCGTAATGTCCGGCATAGACATCGAGGAATGAGGTCGGCATGTGAACATACCAGGGGACCATGGGCAGTTGGATGGGCTTGGCAGGTGGGAGCTCATTTGCAATGGGACCGAAAACAGCCACAACAGTCTGACAAAGCGAACTGCGCTGGTCCGAGTGGCACGAGGCCAGACTGGTGGCAATATCCTGCATTTGGACATGAACCACGTCGCAACCTTCCAGCGCAGGATATTTCCGGCACGAAGCGTTGGCGGTCATGAGGCCCGGAAGGGGAACATGGTCGTTCCAGTCGGTTTGTATGGTTTTCTGTATTTGCTTTTCCAATGCATCCATCATTCTTTCCTGGTCTGTTTCACAACTGGAAAGGACAAGCAGGCAGGCAATGGCGATAGTCGTCTTACGCATATGTCTTACCCGATCAGTTGGAAATCGACTTTCAGGATCAGCCAGTCGGGCACCGAGATGGCTTTATCGACGACCCAGTGGTTACGCGGGTTCTTTACCCAGATATCCAGTCTTGCGCCGGGAGCCATTGCTTTCTTGTACCGATTAATGATCGCGGGGCTGTCGCTTGCTACGGTGAAACGACTGTAGGTTGTAGTTTCCAGGGCTCTTACAATTCCCAGCACGAATTCGTCCAGGTCTCGAGACCACTTCGCGCTCAGTTCCACCTCGATCCCGATGCGCAGGTTGTTCGTCGTGACCAGGACAACATCCGGGCGTTTTACCCCTGATTTGTCTCCATCCTGGGCAAACATCCGTTCTGTCTCGAAGCTGGAGACAAGCCCCGTCCTGATGGCATCGACGGTGATTTTTTGAGCAAGGAGGTTGTGCCTGAGCAGCTTCTGATTAACCCTGTAAGGATCACTTTCCGGATAACGGTACAGCTCAGGTGCGAAGCGTTCCGCTTCCTGCAGTCCCATTTCCGCCAGTGTATAAAAGAACCTGGGGATCCCCGATTCGGTTTTGGTGGCGGTCAGCCATCCCTGCGCGGCGAGCTTATTGCCATAGCCACCGGATGATTTACCCAGCCGCTCCTGAATGATGGAGGAGGAGGTATATCCCCACAGGTAAATCCAGCTGATGATGGTCATTCTGGATTCGAGTGAGATTTTGCGGGGGCTTGCGCCGGATTCAGCCAACGCGGCACGCGCTGCCTTCAATTGACTCCGTCTTTCTTCTGATACCTGAACCGTATTTCTATTCATCTAGTATTTCCTTCCTGTTAATTACGACTTTGAGCCGGGAGGCGCCTGGCGCAACGCGCCTTCTTTGCCAACTTTGGGTTTGCCTTTCCGGGCGCGGGAGCGTCCGGATTTTCGTAATGAATCATTTCTGCAATTTCATATTCCTCCAGCCAGTCAACCTGTCCTTGCAATGCCAATCGCTGGTCTTCGTCCAGGCTATCGAGTGCTGCAAGGACCGCTTCATAAAAATTGCCGTCATTGAAACGGTAGCCTGTCTTCCTGAGAAACCGCGCCGCGATCCGCAAACGTTGCTTACCTCGAGCGGAAATTCGGGTGCTTCCCTGTGTGTAATCATTGACATTCATGAACCAATACTTGAAGTTTTGATGAACCGATTTAAGCAGCCAAACGATTAAGTTGCAAGCTAAAAAATACAAATACATTATTAAAAACAATAGGATGCCCTACCCGCCAATCCCCGACTACAATTAGGGAAGGGGGTGTTTGCGAAACACCCGGCTGTCTCGAAGTACACATGGCAGAGAGACCAGCCTTGGTTAGTCATGCTCTGCACGGGGATGGAATTTTTGTGAGTGCAATGACCAAACAAAATGAACCATCGATTCGGGCAAGCCGTCTTTTGAGCTGGAATTACTTCGCCAACGTGTTCTTGAGTTGACGGGGGGGAAGGGGGAATATCTTGCAGTTCAGCGGGTCTATTTAAATAGCCACGGAAGCTGTGTACGCCGGGATGTAAGAATTTTTGTGTAACTGGTCATTGGGCAGGAACCTGCCGCAACTTTAAAAAGGGGTTGCAATGACCTCAGCAAAAGTGAGTGTGGTCATGCTATTTGATGATCGAATTTTCACGTTCAATGATGGTCGCCTAAGTAATAGTAGCTTCCTGCCACTACCACCATTAATCAGACTTCCCGATTGCAGACGGTCGTGAATGACAACAGACGACCCTTAGCTGCCGGCCAAGGCCGTCTTCCAATTTTTCTTGGCGAGTGGCAGCTATGTAGAAATGTGTATGCCTGCAAGTGCCAGAAGCAGCCGGTCAAGGCTGCTGTCCAATTTCTCCAAAGCTGCCACTCAAGTAGTTGGGCCAATCATAAGGCATCGAGTGGACTGATGACTTTCTTCGTAACTTCCAATACGTGCGTATAGAGCATCGTAGTTTGAAGATTTTTGTGTCCAAGCAATAGTTGAATTGTCCGAATATCGGTTCCAGATGCGAGCAGCTGCGTAGCAAACGAATGACGCAGTGTATGAACTGTTGCATGCTTCATGATGCCAGCCTGTAACACAGCTTGCTTAAACGCCCTCTGAATCGTCGAGGGTGAAACATGCCAACGAGCTAATCGCCCGCTTTGCCCCCAAGGTCTACATACGGAAGACGGGAACACAAACTGCCATGCAAGTGATTCAGACGCTTTTGGATATTTCTTCTCAAGAGCCCCAGGAAGTGGTGCCAAACCTGCACCTCGGCTTTTATCATCGGCATGCAATTGAGCAACGCGCATGAGATGAGCCTGTAAATCAGCTTTCAAGCTCCCAGGAAGAACAGTAGTGCGATCTTTACCGCCCTTGCCATCACGAACAGTGATGTTTGCTGAACCAAAATCTATATCTTTTATGCGCAGAGTGCAGCATTCCTCTACACGCAGCCCCGAACCAAACATGACACGCGCCATGAGCAGCATTGTTCCAGAAAGCCGAGCCAATACAGCCGAAACTTCACTGGGTGTCATGACCACTGGAATTCGCTGTCGCTGCTGGACACGGTTCAAACCTGGAATTGCATCAAGCGGGGTTTCCAATACATCTCGGTAGAGAAACACAAGGGCGTTGAGCGATTGAGTCTGAGTAGATGCTGACACATGTCGATTCACGGCCAAGTGGTTGAGGAACTGTGACACTCCACTTTCTCTAAGCTCCCTTGGATGACGTTTATTATGAAAGAAGATGAACTGGCGAATCCAGAAGCGATAAGCCTCCTCAGTTCGAGGGCTTAAATGTCGGCGACGGCACACCTCATGAATTTGATCCATCAAGCGTGGTGCATTATTGGTATTGGCTGGAAGGGGATGGCTAGTCTGATGACCCCATGAGTGTAACTCCTTGTTGTTGATAAAAATGCGTAAGGTTACACAAGTTTTATCTGCCTGTATTATTATGCATATGCTGACAGGGAAAATACATGGATTCCAACTTAATCAATTGGTTATCAAAAATATGCACGCTCCCCTATTTTTAATAATACTGGCCGGTGGGTCAGTCTAATAACTGTTAGGAAACAAACCGGAGATTATTTGTGTCCACTAGAGGCTGGGTGTACATCATTGATAACGAAGCAATGTCGAATATCCTGAAAATTGGATACTCGACCAAGGATCCGATCCTTCGAGCGAGAGATTTTGATGGCTCCGGTTTACCATATAATTATCGTCTGGTGTTTGACGCGCTTGTCGAGGAACCAAGGATAGTCGAGCAAGCCGCACATGCAATGCTGGCATCAAAGCGTGAACGTAAAGAGTGGTTTAGATGCTCGCGAGAAGAGGCTATCGCAGCTATAAGGACTTGCGCTAAAACAGTCATCATCGAAAGGAATTACTCTAAAGCATCCCAATCATCTCAAGACGAAAGGCTTGCAAAGCCAGAGCCTACTACGTGCTGGTACTACTATTGCAGCAAGTTAGGCTCGATACCATACAAAGAACATAGATACTGTGAAGAGCACTACAACTTATTGCGTAAACAGCGATTTGACCGCGTTCGTTGAGTGCTATAGCGGTAGCACATGGCCTAACCCTACATTCGAGCGGGGCAGCTCAGAAGCGTGCTGCCCCTCAATTTGAACATTAGGTGCTTCTAAAGCACTATTCCCATCGACCAAGGAGCAAACATGAAAGAAGAACTCGACATCTCGCCGCTTATCTCCAAAGACCAGACAGCTGTCGGTAGCGGCCAAAGAAACCTGTATTGCCCGGTTTGCAAATGCATCAATTCTCATGTGAAGCCACCATTCTTCATGATCGACGAAAAGTGGCATGGCAATGGAGTGCTGGCTGTTACACCAATGTGGAGCGAATGTGGCTCTGAATGGGAAGTCTGCATTGGGTCGCACAAAGGCGACGCCCCGATATTCGTTCGCGTCACAAAGTCGTGCAAGTAGTAAATTCGACAATAGAAGCGCCTAACCCAGCGTTCGAGCGGGACTCCGCAAAAGCGCGGAGCCCCTCAACTAAACGTTAGACGCTCAACCACATGGACTCACTGTTCTCACGCATCCTTTCAGCCAAGAAGAAGCGGTTGTTTGGTACCAGACCACTGTTCGAGCCGTACAAGGCAGTCGCGACACTTGACCTCTCGGCGCTTGAGCAGCAACTCGGCACTAAGTTGCCAGCATCACCATCAACAGCTACCAGAACGATCATCTGGGCACACCGATGAAGCTGCTTAGCCAGAGCGGGGTAGTGGTGTGGAGTGCGACCTACGATGCGTTCGGCAAGGCGACAGTGAATCCGTCATCGACGCTCACCAACAACCTGAGATTGCCGGGGCAGTACTACGATGCAGAGACGAGGCTGCATTACAACTGGATGCGGCACTACGATCCGGGGACGGGGAGGTATGTTACGAGTGATCCGATTGGGTTGGAGGGTGGGATCAATATGTATGCGTATGTGGGGGAAAATCCGCTGAGGTGGGTTGATCCATATGGTCTTCGGGACGTAATCGTTGCGGTCTGGACTTCGAATGTTCTCCAAAATTTCACCGGCGAGGTTGGTCACGTATTCGTTGGTGAGATGAACGGAACTACTATTACAAGTCAGTTTCTGACGCCGAGCGGATACAAAGGCGAGAATACAACAAAGACATGGATCGATACTGTCGCCTATGAAGGACGCTCACCGGATTATGTTTATCAGGTTACTGTTCCAGACGATAAGGCATTTGATGAAGTAGCTGCAAAAGCCAGAAGTGTACCAACGTGGTTTGCACTTCCAAACGGCAAAACATCAACTAATTGCTCAACAGCGGCACAGGGTGCTATCAGAGCCGGCGGCGTAAGGGGTCTTCCTCCTCATGGTCAGCATGGCCCAACTGGATGAATAAAGACTTGCTGTTTAATACTTTGTTTGGGAATCAAGTATATCGTTTGCCGGCCGCGCCATGGTAAATATCTCCTTTCGATTGTGGCGCTCAAGGACATACGGTGCAATTTTTGCACTCATGTTTGCAGTACTTTATTTGTTTTGTATTGTAAATGCTTTCTTGCGCGATGATGCGAACCCCCAATTGGTGTTAGTTTTCTATGGCTTTCCGACCTCATGGTTATTTTTATCAATATTTGATCCGCTTCTAGAATGGCTTGGTCCCTTTGGATCCACGGCGAGGCGAGTTGGAGAATGGTCACTACTTGGTATTGCTGGAATTGTTCAATATTGGCTAATTGGATTTTTTGTTGCGCACATAATTGTGGGCAAGCGCACGGGAGACAATGACCGAACGAGTGGCCAATAAAATCTATAGTGCAGATGCAATAAGAAGTAATACGGGACAGACCCCCAGAAGTGAAATGGGGACGGAGTCCAATTGATTTTCGGTATTGATTTTATTTTTGGAACGAACAACAAATGAAACGATGACAACGAACGCAACCACAACGACACGAATATCACACAACGGCAGACTAGCCGCTGTGCGCGCTGCTGTCTTGCGTTCGGGCGGCACGGTGCGCACCCAACTATTGCTGGTGGTGTAAGCTCAACTTCAAGGGATTGTAACTGTGAGCAATAAACAGTATGTGGTAATTGCAACTCATAAAGACAAGAAAGTCGTATGGATAGAAAGCCGTAGAACTGACGGCCTGCTCATTTCTTTACGTGACATTATGAAAGGAATGCACAGGGACCTTACGGTTATTGATAATGACGGGAATTGCTATAACAATGTACTTGGTCACGTAGAAGGAGTTGACTGGGATGTATATTTCCGAACAGGAAAAGTTGCCGGTTATCTGGCGATTGTTTTTGGGGGCTTGTTTTTTTCCTTGTTATTGAAAGTGAAATTTTCCATAAGCGAAGCACCGACTCAGATGACCTTGAGCGAAGTCAAAACCTTGGTGTGTGAAGCGATTCAGAGTAATCCACGGTATTACACGCACGCAGCGCCAAAAACGATCATCGGGAGAGTGAGGGCAGCCAAGACAATTGAATCATTGATTGATGCCATTGGCAGGGATTAATGAACAAAATGTACCGGAGTCGAATTGATTCTTGAAACGAACAACAGCTGAAACGATGACAACGAACGCAACCACAACGACACGCACAAACCACAACGGCAGACTAGCCGCTGTGCGCGATGCTGTCCTGCGTTCCGGCGGCACGGTGCGCACCCAACAGTACGACGGCCTGTTAAGGCTCAAAACCCTGGCCGTCAAAGACCCCGGCCAGAGTTCGGTGATGAACTACCAGTACGGCTACGACCTGACCGACAACATCACCACCAAAACCACCGAAGCGGGCACGACCAATTACAGCTACGACACGCTGGATCGCCTGACCGCCGCGGCCTATACCAATACCGCACAAACCAACGAAGCCTACAGCTACGACCCGGTCGCCAACCGCCTCACCGACAGCAAAACGGCTGCTGCCGTCTGGAGCTATGACGAAAACAACCAGCTCACCCAAGTATTAAATGGGGCCGGCACTGGTTCGACAGGCTCACCACAGGCTATTAGCTACACCTATGACGCCAACGGCAACACCCTCAGCCAGACCGACAGCGCCAACGCCGCCAACACTCGCAACTACGTGTACGACACCGACAACCGACTGATCGAAGTCAGAGACAGCAGCAACACTCTGATTGCGGCCTACAGTTACGATCCGTTCGGGCGCAGGCTGAGCAAGGATGCCGGTGCCAGCAAGACCTATTATCTGTACAACGAAGAAGGGCTGATTGCCGAAGCGGATGCCACCGGGCAGGTCACCAGGAGTTACGGCTATGCACCGGGCAGCACCTATACCACCAACCCGCTGTGGTTGAAGACCGGCACGGCCTATTACACCTACCAGAACGATCATCTGGGCACACCGATGAAGCTGCTTAGCCAGAGCGGGGCAGTGGTGTGGAGCGCAACCTACGATGCGTTC
>JBBRFZ010000012.1:0-32223 GCA_038241165.1 Burkholderiales bacterium
ACGTCGTCCCTGGTCACGCGACCTTTCTCGCCGCTGCCTTTGACCTGATCGACCGGCACACCGAGTTCGCGCGCGAATTTGCGTATGGCGGGACTGGCGTGCGCTTTGCCTGTTGAGGAGACCGGCTGCACTGCTGCAATCTCGGGCGCCGTTGCTGCCACCGGTTTGGCCGCAACTGCAGGGGTCGGCGCGGCGACCGCGGCCGGTGCGGCCGGTGCGGACGGAGCGGGTGCCACGGCAGTCTCGTCAGCCTTTGACGCATCCGCGGCGCTGCTTTCCACCAGCAGAATCAGCGAGCCCTGCGACACTTTGTCGCCGACCTTGACTTTGACTTCCTTGATCACGCCGGCGTAGGGCGACGGCACTTCCATCGCGGCCTTGTCGGTTTCCAGAGTGACCAGGTTGTCTTCGGCCTTGATCGTGTCGCCGGCCTTCACCATCACTTCGATGATTTCCACATTCTTGTAGTCACCGATGTCCGGCACCACCACTTGTTTAATGCCTGTACTGAGCTTTGTCGAAGTATCTGCCACGTGTATCTCCTGCCAACCCTAGACTGACGTCGGGTTCGGTTTGTCCGGATTGATTTTATAAAGTTTGATCGCCTTGCTAACCACACTGGCCTTGATCGTGCCCTCGTCGGCCAGCGCCTTCAACGCTGCAACGGCGATGTAGTAACGATCCACCTCGAAAAACTTGCGCAGTTTCTTGCGCGTATCGGAACGGCCAAATCCGTCCGTACCCAGCACCCGGTAATGCTTGGGCAGGAAGCCACGAATCTGGTCGGCGAATGAGCGCATGTAATCGGTCGCGGCGATCACCGGGCCGCTTCGGCCGGACAGGCAATGTTCGACATGGCTGACCCGCGCTTCTTTTTCCGGATGCAGCATGTTCCAGCGCTCGCAATCCATCCCGTCGCGGCGCAATTCGGTGAAGCTGGTCACGCTCCAGATGTCCGATGCGACACCAAAGTCCTTCTCCAGCAATTCCGCCGCCGCGATGACTTCGCGCAATATCGTCCCGCTGCCCATCAATTGAACCGTCGGCTTTTCCCCTTTTCCCTTGCCGCTTGTATCTTGCCCCTTGAACAGGTACATACCCTTGATGATGCCCTCTTCCGCACCCTTCGGCATGGCCGGATGAACATAGTTCTCGTTCATCACGGTGAGGTAATAGAACATGTCCTGCTGCTCGACATACATGCGGCGCATGCCGTCGTGGATGATCACCGCGACTTCATACGCGAAGGTCGGATCATAGGACACGCAATTCGGAATGGTTGCCGACAGCAGGTGACTGTGACCGTCTTCATGCTGCAGCCCTTCGCCGTTCAGTGTGGTACGGCCCGCGGTGCCACCCAGCAGGAAGCCGCGCGCACGCAGGTCACCGGCCGCCCAGGCCAGATCGCCGACGCGCTGGAAACCGAACATCGAATAATAGATATAGAACGGCAGCATCGCCTTGCCATGGTTGGCGTACGAAGTGGCGGCAGCAAGCCATGACGACATCGCGCCGGCTTCATTGATGCCTTCCTGCAAAATCTGGCCATTCTGGTCTTCCTTGTAAAACATCAATTGCTCGGAATCCTGCGGGGTATAAAGCTGGCCGACCTGCGAGAAGATGCCGAGCTGGCGGAACATGCCTTCCATCCCGAAAGTACGCAACTCATCCGGCACGATAGGCACGACCTGCTTGCCGATATTCTTGTCCTTGACCAGAATACCGAGCATGCGCACGAATGCCATGGTGGTCGAGATCTCGCGCTCCTCCGTGCCTTTCAACAATGCATCGAACGCTTCCAGAGGAGGAATTTGCAGCGGCTCGCTGACCGGTTTGCGCTGCGGAACCACACCCATCGCCACGCTGCGCTCCTTGAGATATTTCATCTCCAGGCTGTCCTCGGGAGGACGATAGAAATTCAGGCTGGCGACCTGTTCGTCAGTCAACGGAATGTTGAAACGGTCACGGAATTTCAGCAATACTTCCCCGGCCATTTTTTTCTGCTGGTGGGTAATATTCTGACCTTCCCCCGCCTGACCCATGCCGTAGCCCTTCACGGTCTTGGCCAGAATCACGGTTGGCTGACCGGTATGCTGACTGGCCGCCGCATAAGCTGCATATACTTTGCGCGGATCGTGACCGCCGCGATTCAGGTGCCAGATCTCTTCATCGGACATATCGGCGACCATCTCGAGCAATTCCGGATATTTACCGAAGAAGTGCTCGCGCACATAGGCGCCGTCCTTCGATTTGTAAGTCTGGTAATCGCCGTCCACCGCTTCCTGCATGCGCTTTTGCAACAGGCCGTTCTTGTCCTTGGCGAGCAGGCGATCCCACTGGTTGCCCCATACCACCTTGATCACGTTCCAGCCCGCGCCGCGAAACACGCCTTCCAGTTCCTGGATGATCTTGCCATTGCCGCGCACCGGGCCATCCAGCCGCTGCAGGTTACAGTTAATGACAAAAATCAGGTTGTCGAGTTTCTCTCGCCCGGCCATCGACACCGCACCCAGCGATTCGGGTTCGTCGGTCTCGCCGTCGCCCAGATAGGCCCACACTTTGCGGCCCTCTTTGCCAATAAATCCGCGATGTTCCAGATAACGCATGAACCGCGCCTGATAAATCGCCATCAGCGGGCCCAGGCCCATCGACACGGTGGGGAACTGCCAGAAGTCGGGCATCAGCCACGGATGCGGATATGAGGACAGCCCGCCGCCTTCTGTTTCCTGGCGAAACTTGTACATCTGTGCTTCGCTGATACGCCCCTCGAGGAACGCACGGGCATAGATGCCCGGGGAAGAGTGGCCCTGGAAATACACCAGATCGCCGCCGTGGGTATCGGTTTTGCCGTGGAAAAAGTGATTGAAGGCCACATCGTACAAGGTCGCCGCGGAGGCAAAGCTGGCGATATGCCCGCCCAGTTCGGACGAATCGTGGTTGGCATTCAGCACCAGCACCATCGCGTTCCAGCGGGTCCACGCACGGATGCGGTGTTCCAGATCCTGGTTGCCGGTGGAGCGTTGCTCTTCGCTGATCGGGATGGTATTGCAATAGGGTGTGACCACGCTGAACGGCATGCTTGCACCGGAACTGCGCGCCTTATCCATCAGTTGATCGAGCAGGAAATGGGCGCGTTCCACGCCTTCGTTTTCCAGCACCGACTCCAGGGCGTCCAGCCACTCCTGGGTTTCTTGCGGATCGTAATCAGGTAATGATGCCATCGTTCCGTTCCCTCATTAATTTCAACGTTATTCATTTCCCGGGCAAGAGATTGTTTCCTGCTCGGTAATTATCCATCCGACTTTGACATCCGTCGTTTCCTGCGGAATTTGCGCCACGATTTGCACTGCAAAAGCCGCTGCGGCCAACGCGGGCCGCGACGTGCCGGTTTGTTTACTTCCCGAGCGTGTCATAACCGGCGACTTGGCGGGCGTTAACCAGCGACTTATGCCACCGTCTTTTGGTGACTTAGCCGAATGGCTATGCAAAGCTGTTTGCGCGTCTGGTCGAATGGCCAGGGGTTTCATCAGCAGTTTGTCGTAAAAACCGCCGCCATAGCCCAACCGTGCTCCTTCCCGGGTAAACGCCACACCCGGCAGCAGGACGAATTCTACCTCATTTAAGTCGTTCAGCCGCTCGCAGCGTTCGACGATCGGCTCGCGTATCCCCCACAGACCAGCCTCCAGTTGGTTTTTCGGATCATCCACCCAATACAGATCAAGCCGATTAGTGTGACGATTCACCCGGGGCAAGGCCAATTTCTTGCCATCGGCCAACACCTGCCTGACCCAAAGCTCACTGGCAAATTCCGCACCAATATTCATGTAGCCCAGCACGGTATCGGCCTGTTGGTATTCCGGCATTTTCAACAACCGTTCGGTGATCGCCGTACAGTAGGCGACGCGTGTGTCGGGCGAGAGCTGCTCGCGTTGAGCAAGGGTGGCTTTGCGTATGTCTTTTTTGAGCACTTGGGTATTCATCGCAGACATCAAGACGGCTTGCCTGTTTCGGCGTGAATCGCCTCGAAAATTTCTCGTGCCAAAATGGGAAAGGCCGTGCGTTGGAATTCCCCATCATCCATGTAACGCGTCACGATTTTATCGTTCTCGCCCATGCGCTGAATCATCAAATCTTCCACCAGCTTGCGCACCCCCAACTGAAATTTATCCAGCGGATTGGCCATGGCGGTTTGCACCACTTGCGCATTGCCTACGGCGCGAGCCTTGATCTGCTCGAAAAACAATCGGTCTTCTTCGGTGAAGGCCGTGCCGAAACGTTCGTTGAGCACTTGAATGATTTCCGACAGCGGCGCCTTCTCTTCTTTCGATTTTCCGGAACCTACTTCGGTCGGGCTGTACACGCCCTCCGGTTCTCCTGCCTTCAAATCAATCGCGCCGGAAGATACCCGCTGCAAGCGATAATACTGCAAGCCCACATCATCGCCCAGCTTGACGATGCTGCTGTCGCGATCCAACGGCAAGTGCGGCAACAGGTATCGGCCATAGCTGTACAGCTTTTCCAGGTCGACATCGCCATAAGGCAGTATCTGGCTCAGGAACGAATACATACGCACATAGCCACCCAGCTTTTCGCGGAATGCATCGCGCAACTCATCTTCCGCAATCGCTTTGAAACGATCCACCGCAGGCTGCAATTGCTTCTGCATCTGTGCATGGTCGGAAGTAGACTGCTGCTTGGGCGCGCGATAAAAAATGCCTGCAAACGCTTCGACTTCGCTCCAGTGATAAACCTGCGCGTGATCCAGTTCATGCTTGATTCTTTCCAGCATGGAAGGATCGGCGGATTCCTGCAAACTGGTGGAATCGAAATAGGGTTTGAATGCGTTGTAAATGTCTTCGGGAGGGTTTACAAAATCAAGCACGAACGGCTCATCTTTGCCCACGATCTTGCGGTTCAAACGAGATAAAGTTTGCACTGCCTGCACTCCATCCAGCCGCTTGTCCACGTACATGGCGGATAACAAAGGCTGGTCGAAACCGGTCTGATATTTATTCGCCACCAGCAACACCTGATAATCACTGGACGCAAAACGCTCCGGCAACTGGCTTTCGCTAATCGGCTTACCCGTCACCACATCGGTATTCATGCCGGGCTCGGTGTATTCGACACCCGTATCCGGGTCTGTCACCGCGCCACTGAACGCCACCAGCGGGCGGATGTCCGTGTAGCAGTTTTCCGCGATGTAGTACTCGAACGCCAGTTTGTAACGCACCGCCTGCAAGCGTGATGAGGTGACCACCATCGCTTTTGCCCGCCCGCCGAGTTGATGGCGGATGTGATCGCGGAAATGTTCCACCATCACCTCGGTTTTCTGCTCGATATTGTGCGGGTGTAGTTCCTTGAACTTGGCCAGCGCCCGTGCGCCCTTTTTCTTCGGAATGTTCGGGTCGCTTTCCACCAGCTTCACGAATTTGAAATAAGTGCTGTAAGTGGTGTAGTTGCGCAACACGTCCAGAATAAAACCTTCCTCGATGGCCTGGCGCATCGAATAAGTATGAAATGCTTCCGGTTTGCCGGAAGTACCCATGCGCCCGAACATCTCCAATGTCTTGCCTTTGGGCGTGGCGGTAAACGCAAAAAAGCTAAGATTATTTTGCCGCCCGCGCGACTGCATGATCTGGTTCAGCCGGTCTTCCCAGTCCAACTCATTTTCCCCCTCTCCCTCGATGGGAGAGGGCTGGGGATAACCAGCCAGTTGCCGCGTATTTTGCGGCTTAGTGAATTGGCTAGTTGCTTCATCAGAGGGTGCGCCTTGCGCCCCAAGTATCACCTTCAACTCGCGCGCCGTTTCACCTGTCTGGCTGGAATGCGCTTCATCCACAATCACCGCATAACGCCGTGCGGCAATCGCCGCTGCCCACTCGCGTGCTTTCTGCTGCTCTTCCTCGCTGGCTTTTTCCTGGCTTTCCGCACCCGCTACATGCAACAGTCCACGCAACACAAACGGGAATTTCTGCAAGGTGGTGATGACGATCTTGGTGCCATCTATCAAGGCAGAGGCCAATTGTTTGGCGTCTTGGTCTATCGCTTTCACCACGCCCTGCGCATGTTCGATCTGGTAGATCGCATCCTGCAACTGCTTGTCCAGCACCTTGCGGTCGGTGATCACGATCACGCAATCAAAAATCTTTTGATCATGTGCATCGTGCAGACTCGCCAGCCGGTGCGACAGCCACGAAATGCTGTTGGTCTTGCCGCTGCCCGCCGAATGCTGAATCAGGTAGTTATGCCCCGCACCTTCATCACGCGCCTTGGTAACCAAGGCGCGCACCGCATCGAGCTGGTGATAGCGCGGGAACACCAGCTTCTCGGTCGTAACCAGTTTCTTGCCGCCTTGATTGTCGTCCACCTTCTCCTCATCTTTTTCGATGAACATGAAATGGCCGAGGATGTCGAGGAAGCTGTCGCGTTGCAGTGTTTCCTGCCAGAAATAGCCGGTGCGGTAGCCGGAAGGATGTTGCGGGTTGCCTGCACCGCAATGGATTTCACCCGGATGGCTCCCCCGGTTGAACGGTAGGAAGAATGTCTTGTCCTTGGCAAGGCGCGTGGTCATGTGCACCTCGTCCGGGTCGGCGGCGAAATGCACCAGCACGCGTTTCTTGAAATCGAACAATGGCGCGCGCGGGTCGCGATCTTCGCGATACTGACACACCGCATTGCGCCAGCTTTGCCCGGTACCGGGATTCTTCAATTCAATGGTCGCCACCGGCACACCGTTCACCGCCAACACCATATCCATCGTGCAGTGGTCGTTCGGGTGGCATGGCACCTGCCGCGTAACAGTAATCTGGTTCTGGTTGTAAAGTGCGACCACATCCGGTGAAAGCCCGTGCGCCGGTTTGAAATAAGCCAGGCGAAAACTCTTGCCGTAAAATTTGAAACCATGCCGCAACACATGCAGCGAACCCTTAAGGTCAAGCTCCTTGGCCAATCCTTGCAGCAGCATCGGCTTCAACCCATCGCCATGCAGTGCGGCCATCTCGCGCCATAGCTTGGGCTGGGTCACCTCGATAAAAGCGAGCATCCGCGCCGGAAACAGGGCCAGCGCCTTATCCCATTCGGCAACATCGCCTTTTTGCCAGCCGCCTTGAATCAGCATCTGTTCAAGGTAAGTCTCAAAGGCTTTTTCGTTGGTCTGTGCCATAGCAATCCCATATCCATCAAATAAAAACAAGGCGGACATACCTTGCAGGTTGTTGATTTATTTACCATGCAACTTGAAAGACACCTGTTTGCCGCCTTCCAATCAAATAGCCGTCAAATAAATACTCCAACTTAAGAGCTAAACCGCCATTCAAAGCCTTTCTATGCATGCCTAGAAAATTATTGCAGATTTCCTTTAGATATCCGATAATGTATTTGTCTCATCCACCACGTGTGTGAAGGAGCATTCGAAGCCGCCTCCGGGCGGCTTCAGCCTTTCCGGGATTCACAAATTACGAAACGCTTCCCGTTCACGCAAGAAGTCCTGCTTGCGTCCGCTCCTTACCCAATACGCAGACTTCAGCAAGTAGTAGCCACTGCGTTTAGCCAGGATCACAGCAAAGTCCTCGCTCTCAATCCAGATTACAACATGTGTATTGCTGCCGCGTTGATTTTCCCACCAACTGACCAGCGGGTTTCCATCGGCATTTGAAATCAACCATGCAATCCAGCGCATACGCTCGCACCGCCTGGGGTCTAACAAACGCGCATCTTCAACCGGGCCTTCTGAAATCACATGCCAGAAACCAAAGCCTTTACCGTCAGTTTCTGGGCGAAACTGTGTTTTGACCAGCAAGCCACAAAACAGCGGGGGGATGCGCACCAGCGTATCCATGTAAATTTCATAAAGTTCGTCAATGTAGCGCGACCAATCGCCATGAGACGGGAATAACTCAGGCAGCGGCATTCAACACTCCCTGCGCATCCCACACAAACAGATTGAACTTTCGAGCCGACAGTAATGTACTGCTGCTCAAACTGAGCCCTGATCGTAACTTGACCTGCTCAATCAATGCCAGCTTGGCTTGGCTTCCAGTCAAATTGCGGAAACGATAGGCCAACGCACCGATCAGCAAATCGGTTAGCTGCATCAACTCCACTTCATGAGAATGCACCTGCTGGACGCGCTCTATCATATCCCGGTCAAAATCCAGGTGTGCGTTGCATAACACTTCGTGCAGCTTGTTTACCTTCTTCTGGCCTTGAGTGTCCTTGATGTCCAGATAGATGCGATAGCGATTGCTGTTCTCCAGCAATGCCGTCAGCAAGAGGTAATACATCTTGTAATAGAAATCGTCGTGGTTCTGACCAAAGCGTCCATGATCCAGCAGGCTTTTGTCCGGGATCACCACCGCGCGAAAACTCAAGGCGTCCTCGTTGAAAAACAGATCAATCAAATCTCCATAAAAATTTTTCTGGGCTGGAGAAACCTTGGTCCACTTGGCCTCGAAGTTGCGAGCCAAACCATGTTTCTCCTTAAGCAGCCAGATACTTTCGGTAATCCGGCGGCGCTCCTCCGCCGGGCATACCAGTGCACCCATCACCATTACCGGAATGTGGTCGTGCTCCAGATGGCAAGATTCATCGCAATAAATATTCATGGTTCTACTGCTCATGCATCCTCCTTATGTAGTTGGGTGCGCACGTCGATCTTACCCGTCACGGCGGCGGTGATGAGCGCCTGGCGGTATTCGGTGAGGCGTTCGATAGCGGCTTCCACCTTGGCGATGAGCTGGTCGATGTGGGCGGTTTCGAGGTCGAGGTAGGCGGCGATGGCTTGTTGTTCATTCTTTGGTGGAACTGGCAGCAGAGAATTCAGCATGTAGTCGCTTTCTATGCTCTCAACAGTACATCCGCTCTTTGTCCAGTTTTCCAACAGTGGCCTATTCAGCCCTTGGATGTAATAGGCCAGATATTCATTGAGTATAGGCCCACGAGCGACCAAAGCTTTCATGTCCTGATTCAGAGTGACTTCAACAAGATTAGTTGCTACAGGAATCGTGTGGCGCAATATTCCAGAACGTACAACGATCAGGGTTGCGCCAGGAGCAACCATCTGCACCGTGCTCTCAATTACGGCATCTGCCGAAATATGATCTTCGCTATCTGAAATCTTTTTTGTTGACATGTCCTTCGGTGATACCCAAGGTATATCACCACCCCAATACGCAGCATTTGCTTTTGAGGGTGTGCCACCGCCAACACTTTTGAATAAATATTTCAGAGGCTTCACTTCCCAATGCGTCGGAATCTCGCCCAGCCACTCCACGCCCGAATCCTTCATCGCCGGATGCGGCTCCAGCCCTGCCGCTTGCGCCGCTGCGGCCCCCGCCTTCGCGGGGGTGACAGGCAGGCCGCGCGTGACGGTGCGGGAAATCAGCGCGTTGCGTTTTTCCTTGAGTTTGTCGATCAGCGCGCGCTTCTTCGTCATCAGCGTGTCGAGCTTGGCGGTTTGCGCATCGAGGAAGCGGGCGATGGATTGTTGTTCTTCGAGTGGCGGGTACGCCAGTTCGCAAGAGCCGATGAAATCCCAATTTGCGCGCGGCATCTTCGACCCATAAGTTGATGAGTCCACAAGATTGATGAAGTCGGGGCTCAGCAACTGATAAAGAAGGAAGCGAGGCTCGTAACTTTTGCCACGTAGGACTAAAAGCTCGGACGAGCACAGCCCGTCAAAATCAACATTGCAAGCCTTGGCCAAATAAGGTCGCAGCTTTCCAAGCAGCGTGTCTCCGCTCTTGAAAGAATTCGATACGCCAGTTGGCACCAACTCTTCGTCTAGCGGCAACAAACGACCTGTCCAGGATTCAACGTGCTCAAGGCCAATGTAAGGCAGCGGATTGTCTTCCTCAGCTTCGACCTTAACCTCGGAGCGATTGGCTACATACTTCAGTCGCTTCATCTCCCAAGCGGCAGGTATTTGTTCCAGCCACTCCACACCAGAAGGCTTGTATGCGGCGTAGCGCGGCAGACTCAAGCCGTTGCCTCTTTCAGCAGCGCGAGTATGTCTTCTTCCAGCCCCTTGATCTCAGCCTCGATCACCTCCAGTTCGCGAGGCGCTTCGTAGCGGTAGAAATGGCGGTTGAAGGGAATCTCGTAACCGACCTTGGTTTTGCTGGGGTCTATCCACCCATCCGGCACATGGGGCAGCACTTCGCGCTGGAAGTAATCCTCGATGCTTTCTTTCAGCGGCACGTTTTCGGTGTCGCGCAGTTCGGCATCCGGCTCTGGATTGCCCTTATTCTTGCCTTTGCCGGCGATGACGACGTTGCCGTGCTCGTCGCGCAGCGGACGTTCGACGGTGATTTTGCTATAGCCGAAATCTGCGTTGTCGAAGATGTGGCTGACGATCAGTTTTTTCCTGGACTGGATTCCGGCCTGCGCCGGAATGACGAACTCGTGCGTTTCGCCATCCTGAAAGTTGCCGTGGATGCGCACGATCTCGCCGATCTGGTCCGGTTCGCCTTCGCTCTTGTCACCTATCTTGTTGCGCTTGTTGCCCAGGCTCTTTTTCATCTTGATGAAGAAGTTGCGCGCGTCGATCAGTTGTACCTTGCCACGGCGCCGCGCTTCCTTGCGGTTGGTGACGATCCAGATGTAGGTGCCGATGCCGGTGTTGTAGAAGAGCTGGTCGGGCAGGGCGACCACAGCTTCCAGTCCGTCGTGCTCGATGATCCAGCGGCGGATTTCCGATTCGCCGCTGCCCGCGTCGCCGGTGAACAGCGGCGAGCCGTTGAACACGATGGCGATGCGGCTGCCGCCTTTTTCTTGCGGGTGCATCTTGCTGCACATGTGTTGCAGGAACAGCAGCGCGCCATCGTTGATGCGCGGCAGGCCCGCGCCGAAGCGGCCATCAGAACCCAGCGTGTCGCGTTCGTTCTCGATGAAACGCTGTTGCTGCTTCCATTCCACGCCGAAGGGCGGGTTGGCCAACATGTAATCGAAGGTAAATTTCTCGCCGTTTTCATCGTATTTGAATGCATCGTTGCAGAAGGTGTCGCCGAGCTGAATGTTCTCGGCATCCTCGTCTTTGATGAGCATGTCGGCACGGCACACTGCCCAGGCTTCGTCGTTCCAGTCCTGGCCATAAAGAATGGGCTTTGCCTTGGTGTTGAGTTCGCGGATGCGCTTTTCGGCTTCCGATAACATGCCACCCGTGCCGCATGCCGGATCGAAAATTTTGGTCACGACATGACTCTTGCGCAGGATGCGCATGTCTTCTTCCGGGTTGAACAGCAAATCCACCATCAGCTTGATGACTTCGCGCGGGGTAAAGTGTTCTCCTGCTTCTTCGTTCGATTGCTCAGCGCCGATGCGGATCAATTCCTCGAACACATAGCCCATCTGCATGTTGTCCACGTGTTCGGTCGAGAGGTCGAGCGCGGCGAATTTCTTGATGACTTCGTAGAGGATGTTCTTGTCCCTCATGTGCAGAATCTGCTCATCGAACTTGAACTTCTCCATGATGGCGCGCACGTTGGGTGAGAAGGCGTTGATGTATTTATCGAGATGCTGCGCGAGGTGGTTTGGATCGTCCAGTAGGGAGTTGTGGTCTTTCTGCGGCAGCGCAAATTCGAGCTTGTGCAGGTTGTAAAACGAATAGCCCGTCGTTTTGCAAACAATGCTGTCGATGATCTTTTCCGACTTGCCCTGATTTTTTGCGAAAGCGGCGAGCGCCTGTTGTTTGGTCGGCGCGAGCAGGCAATCGAAACGGCGCAGCACGGTGAGCGGCAGGATGACTTTGCGGTATTCGTTGCGTTTGTACGGCCCGCGCAGCAGATTGCAGATGCTCCAGATGAAACTGGCGAGTTGGCTATGGGTTTCGGTGTTCATTCAGTTTGTACTTTCATTCCATGAAACGCCGTATGGGCAAATAAATAACTTGCAAGGTGCGAAGCTGGAGTTTTCGGGTATTGTTGAATTGATCATTTTGCCGGCGCTGGCAAAATGATACTTATGTCTGCCCCTTGAATAATTCAGGGCGGGTGGCTGCAATGTGCAACAAAGTTTGGTGCAATTCCGGCACCTCCTTTTCAATGACGTGCCAGAGCATGGAATTGTTGATTCCGAAATAACCGTGAGCCAGACGGTTGCGTATTCCGATCAGTTCGCGCCACGGAACACCTGGCATTTTGTTGCGTATTTCTTCGGGAATGTTTTTTGCGGCTTCGCCGAAAAGCTGTACATTCCACAATGTCGCATCGTAGTTCAGGTTGCTGGCTTCAAATTCTTCACGGGTCAGGCCATGTGTGTAATTGATTACCTTTTCGCAAAAGCCCAGCATGTCGTCGAAATACAATTTCCACTCACGCAACATAAAGAGCCTCTTTTTCGATGTAAGGCTTGAGTTGAGGCCTTACAGCGTCCCGGCTTACCAGATCAATATTGCAATGCAGATGGTCTTCCAGATAAAACAGCAGATCGAAGTAATTGCGGTAGTTTTCACCGCCCTCAAACTCCACCAGCACGTCGATGTCGCTATCTTCGTGCGCCTCGTCGCGCACAACCGAGCCAAACAGCGCCAGATGTTTGACGCCAAATCGCTCGATGATGACCTGTTTGTGCGACTCAAGAAAATCCAAGACATCCTGTTTTTTCATGGCATATACACTCCTTATCACCAGAATGGTAATTTTTATTCTAGCCCAGAAACAACCGGTACGCCGGGTTGTCGCTCTCGTCCCAGTAGCGGTAGCCGAGCGTGTCGAGGAAGGTCTTGAGCGCCTTCTTGTCGTGATGCGGCACTTGCATGCCGACCAGCACCCGACCGTAATCCCCACCGTGATTGCGGTAGTGGAACAGACTGATGTTCCAGCTGTGGCTCATGCTGTTGAGGAACAGCATCAACGCGCCCGGACGTTCGGGAAATTCGAAACGGAACAGGATCTCGTCCCGGGCATCCGGCGCATGTCCGCCGACCAGATGGCGCAGATGCAGCTTGGCCATTTCGCTGTCGCTGAGATTCAGCGTATTAAGTTTGTTGCGCTGCAATTTTTCCACTAGCTCGCCGGTTTCCTGTTGGTCGCGCACCTGGATACCGACGAACACATGCGCCGCCTTTGGATCGGCATAGCGGTAATTGAACTCGGTGATGTTGCGCTTGCCGAGCAGCGAGCAGAATTTGCGGAAGCTACCGGGCGTCTCGGGTATCGTGACGGCCAATATCGCCTCTCGCCGTTCGCCAATCTCGGCGCGTTCCGCAACGAAATGCAGGCGGTCAAAATTCATGTTCGCGCCGGAGGCGATGGCCACCAGCGTTTCGCCTTTCAGGTTTTCGCGCGCGGCATACAGCTTCGCGCCGGCAATGGACAGCGCACCCGCCGGTTCGAGTATGGAGCGGGTATCTTCGAACACATCCTTGAGCGCGGCACAGGTCGTATCGGTATCCACCAGGATGATCTCATCGACCAGCTTGCGGCACAGGCGGAAGGTTTCCGTGCCGACCTGCTTCACCGCCACGCCGTCGGCGAACAAACCGACATGGTCGAGCGTGACGCGCCGCCTGGCCTTTAGCGAACGGTACATGGCATCGGAATCCACCGGTTGCACGCCAATGATCCTGATTTCGGGGCGCAAATTTTTGACATAGGCCGCCACGCCGGAGATCAGTCCGCCGCCGCCGATCGGAACGAAGATCGCATGGATGGCCTGGGTATGCTGGCGCAGAATCTCCATCGCGATGGTGCCCTGCCCGGCGATCACATCCGGGTCGTCATAGGGATGCACAAAGGTCATCTTGCTTTGCTTTTCCAGCGCCAGCGCATGCTGGTAGGCATCGGAATACGAATCACCGTGCAACACCACTTTCGCGCCGCGGCCGGCCACCGCCTGTATCTTGATCTGCGGCGTGGTGGTTGGCACCACGATAACGGCCTTGCAGCCGAGCTTCTCCGCGCTGAGCGCCACGCCCTGAGCGTGATTCCCCGCAGAGGCGGTGATCACGCCGCGCTTGAGTTGCTCCGACGTGAGTTGCGCCATCTTGTTGTAAGCACCGCGCAGCTTGAATGAAAACACCGGCTGCATATCCTCGCGTTTCAACAACACCCTGTTGCCGATACGCGCCGACAGATTGGGTGCTGCTTCCAGTGGGGTCTCGACTGCGACGTCATAGACGCGCGCGTTGAGGATGCGTTTCAAATAACCATTCATTGACACCTCTATAAATTCGTTTTCTGGGCGAATCACGTCGTCGCGTGCTCGCTCACTCCTGTGCGCAGCGGTCGTAGCTTCAGCTACGGGTACCGCGCGGCCTACCCCTCGCGGGTGTGTCTATCTATGCGATATGCCTCATCGTTCTCTGATAAGTCCGCTAGCCATTCGACTGATGAAACAACTAGCCATCCCACTAAGCAACCAAAAGACGGTTGCCAAGTGGTTGGTTATAAACCCGCAAGCGGGTAAGTCGCTGGTTATGCGCGGCTCCTTGCGCTGCTAGCGTGACACGGTGGGGCGAAGCCCTTCTAGTGCGGGAACGCGAAGCGGCAGGCTTGCCCGCCCCACATGCTTCGCATCGCCGTGTCCAGCCTGCCATCCCACAAAACGAATTTCTAGAGGTGCCAACAAGTATACCCACAAAAAATACGCACAAAGATTAGCATAAAAACACCGCGAAGCCCTTGCGACATAAGCGAAAATCGGTTCAAATGACATGCATGGAAGAAATCAATCAACATGGTGTCGTCATACAGACGCAGGTAAATTACCTGCCGGATCAATCCGATGAAGCGGGCAACCGCTTCGTTTTTTCCTACACCATCACCATTACCAATCTCGGCTCTTCTTCCACAAAACTGATCAGCCGTCACTGGATCATCACCGATGCCAACAACCACGTGCAGGAAGTGCGCGGACAGGGCGTGGTGGGAGAGCAGCCGCTGCTCAAACCCAGCCAGAGCTTCGAATATACCAGTGGTACGGTATTGACCACGCAGGTGGGAACGATGCGCGGCAGTTACCAGATGCAGGCTGATGATGGCGCCCAGTTTGAGGTCGAGATTCCGCAATTCGTCCTAAGCGTGCCGCGTGTCCTGCATTGAATTTCCTTTCCGTGCGCGGCTCAAAGCCGCGCTGTTGCCGCTGATCCTGCTTGCCGCCTGCACCACCTCCAAGCCGCCCGTTGCGCCGCCTTCTGCCCTGCCGTATCCACCGTTTGCGGTAAGCAAGTGGGAGATGCTGCCGGATTGGCAAACGATAGATTTGCAGCCGACCTGGGCAGCCTTCTGGCAAAGCTGTAATGCACTGAAGAACAAACCGGCCTGGCAAACCGTATGCACACGCGCCGACCAGATGGCCCAGCCGGACAATAACCGGTTGCATGCCTTTTTTGAGGAAAATTTCACGCCCTACCAGGTGTACAACCCGGACGGAACTTCACTGGGACTTTTCACCGGCTACTACGAACCGAAACTGTATGGCAGCCGCGTCAAGACTTCACGCTTCCGTTATCCGCTGTACGGAGTGCCGGATGATTTGCTGACCATAGATCTGGGCGATGCGTACCCGCAATTGAAGGACATGCGCCTGCGCGGCCGGCTTCAAGGCAATCGCGTCGTTCCTTATTACAATCGCAGCGAGATCGACAGCGGCGAGGCCCCGTTGCACGGACACGAACTGTTCTGGGTCGACAACGCGGTCGATCTGTTCTTCCTGCAAATACAGGGTTCGGGCCGCATCGAATTGCCGGATGGCAGCACAGTCAAGGTCGGCTATGCCGATCAGAACGGATATCCCTATACCTCCATCGGCAAAAAACTGGTCGAAATGGGTGGGATCAAACTTGAAGATGCGTCCATGCAGGGCATCAAGGATTGGGCGGCACAGCATCCCGACCAGATGGACAGCCTGCTGGAACAAAATTCCAGTTACGTGTTCTTCCGCGTATTGCCCGATTCCTTGCCCGCCCCGCTTGGCGCATTGGGTGTGCCGCTGACCGACCAGTACAGTCTGGCCGTGGATCCACGCACCATCCCGCTTGGCTCACCGGTGTTTATTTCCACCACCTATCCGAACACCACCGAGCCGCTGAATCGCCTGATGCTGGCGCAGGATACCGGCGGCGCGATCAGGGGCCCGGTGCGTGGCGATTTCTTCTGGGGTTTTGGCGACCAGGCCGGAGCACAGGCTGGTCGCATGAAACAGACCGGCCAGATGTGGGTGTTGTTTCCCAAGGGTGCGGAACCGTCGTTAAGCCCATAATTATCTCGCCCCCCGCGCGATCCCGACGCACGCGCAGTATTCCTCGAGGGCGGGTCCACGCCAAGGTAATTCATACCAAATGTTCAATTAATGTTTTTCAAGGCAGCCGACAGGGCGGACACCACATCCCTGACGGCATAATTTGTTGACTGATCCAATTGATTGCTTCGCTCGATAGCAGCCACTTTTCTGGTCAGGCGAGACAGCCTTACGTCGGACAATCCCGTGTCGCTGGCTTCCCAGACCGTGGCGACAGGATTCAGACGGATAAGCTCCGCTTTTATTCTGACCGGACGACTGACCACATCCAAAGCCCAGAAACCGGCATAAGACTCGGCGGATTCTTCAACACCTTCCTGCACCAAATACGCGCTTCCTGCAGCCTTTGCGGCGGCAGAGCCGGTGTATGCAATGGCCCCCGCGATTGCCAGCGTTGAAGTGACCTCGAATGTAATATAGCCATCCCGCCAGGATTTCGGGGTCAGGCCGTAATCAGTAATACCAAATCTCAGAATCGCATCAGCGCCCGTGTCTGTCCTGAGCCTATCAGCCTCATCCTGCGTTATGGCGCTTTCAAATTTCTGCCTCCCGATTTTATCGACGGACTGGCTCTCCCCTGCAGGAGGCTTGAAGACATCCAGCCTGGCTTGATTGCCCAGCGCATCCTGCATTGAGGTCAATGCGTATTCCCGTGCGTGCTTCACACCCTGGGCAATCAGCCCCGCAGGGGCCGGCGATCCCGACTTGACGTCCGGAGCCAGCACTGCCTGCAGCCTTCCCGGTTCAATTGAAACCGGTGACTCCATAACCAGTACCCTGATCGGTACGTTCATGTGTGATTGCTCAAAACCGATCACATTTCCGGTGGAGGCACATCCGCCAAGGCCTGCGACCATCAGACAAAATAATGCAACCCTAAAGCAACTCATGGTGATCAACGTATCCGCTTTTCGCTTATGAACAAACCCATGTGCCTGCTCATACGAATATTTGCAACTTGCACGTGCAGCAACAATTTTTCCGGTGCATGAACTTTACTTGGGAACGGTGGTTCAATTTCAAATGTGTGGCTAGCAGCTTCTGGCACACCGATGATTGCACCCGGGTCTGCTTTGATGCATCGGGCTATCCGATGATATGAACCCGGTCGCGTCCGCTGTGCTTGGCGGCAAGCAGTTCCCGGCCAGCCTGCTCCATGAGCAGTGCTTCGGTAATTTCCCGGTTCGCCAGGCGGCGGATGCCGCCGATACTGATGGTGACGACGCCATGGGGTGAATCGCCGTGCGCGATGTTGAGCGCGCGCACGCGTTTGCAAAGGGTTTGTGCATGATGGCGCAAGGCATCGGCACTGGTGGAAAATGACACGACGGAAAACTCCTCGCCGCCATATCTCGCGACACAGTCTGATGTGCGCAGGAACGATGTGGCGATGCAACCGGCCACCATGCGCAAACATTCGTCCCCCGCCGACTGTCCGTAACGTTCATTGAACAGCTTGAAATGATCCAGGTCGATCAACAACACCGATATCCCACTGCGGATACGTTGCGCAACATGCAGCAGGTCGGCGAATCGTTTGTCGAAATAGCTGCGGTTGCCGATCCCGAGCAGTGGATCGGTATGGAGCGCGGTTCCCTCTTCCTGCCGCTCTGCCTGCCCCCTGGCCGCCACGTCTCTCAGGATTCCTATGAAATGGGTGAGCGTGCCTTGCGCATCATGCAGCGGGGCAATGCTGAACTCGCCCCAGAACATTGAGCCATCCTTGCGGAAGTTGCGCAACGTGACAACGCATCCCGCACCTTTGGCGATAGCGGCGGTCATTACCGCCATTTCAGGCTGGTCGGTATTGCTTCCCTGCAAGACGCGGTAATTCTTGCCGATAACTTCGCCGGATGCATAGCCGGTCAATCTTTCAAACCCCCCGTTAACGTAGATCAGCGGACAATCGGGCTGTTGCGCATCGGCGATGGTAACGCCCTCGCAAGCATCGCCCAGCGTATTGAAGAGCAGGCTGTGAATTGTTTCCGCACCGGGGTTCATGACTGCTTGATCTTGGGCGCGTCCAGGTTTTTTTCCAATTCTTCCAGGGGCAAAAATCCGGGCGCCTGTATGCCATTGCCAAAAATCAGGTTCGGCGTGCCGTTGACATGGAGTTTTTGACCCAGCGCCATGACCTTGTCGGTCTGTGTCTTGCATACTGCTTTCGCGGGCCGGACTTCTTTCAGCATCCAGTCGTCCCATGCCTTGATCGGGTCCCTGGAGCAAAGCACATTGCGCACTATTTCGTCCGAACCCGGGAAGATCGGGTACATAAAGAAATACAGCGTGACGTTCGTGACCCCGCTCAATTCCTTTTCCAGTCGCCTGCAATAGGTGCAGTTGGGATCGGTGAATATCGCCAGCTTGCGCTTGCCGTTGCCTTTCACCTTTTTCACGGCAAGTTTCAGCGGCAACTTGTCGAAATCGATTGCAAACAGCACCTGGCGCCGCGCCTCGCTCAGATCGCGGCGGGTTTTGGTGTCAATTATGCTGCCGTCGAAAATGTATTCCCCCCGGTCATCGGTATACAGCAGCTGGTCGCCTATCACGACTTCATACAGCCCCGCATAGGGCGTCTTGACGATGTGTTCGATGTTGCCCATGCCGGGAAATTTGCTTTGCAGCGACTGGCGTATCTCATTCACTCCGGCTTGAGCGGTGGACGACAGGATAAGCAGCAGTGCAACGATCGGCATGAACATGCCCGGGACAGAAAAATTCTTCATTGGATACTCTCTAATTTGTTTTGGTAGGGCAGTTTAATTCAAGGCATGCTGCATCAGCATTTTTTTCAGCGGGGTGATGCGATTGGCAGCATCCAGCCCCAGATTGCGTGCCGATCTTAACAGCGGGATATCATTGTTGAACAGATTCTTCAGGCCGTAAGTCGCGGCCTGCATGGTATAGATGTCTTCTTTGCGTTTTCGTTCATAACGGCGCAACAAATGTGCTTCGCCGCAGTCATTTTGCGCACCCCGTTCAAGAAGTATCCGCGCCAGCTGGCGCGCGTCGCGAAAGCCGGTATTCACACCCTGCCCCGCCAGCGGGTGCATGTTGTGCGCGGCATCGCCGATCAGGGCCACGCGCGGTACGCTGATCTGCGGCAATACCAGCAGGCGCAAAGGAAACGCTACGGGCGGCGTGACCAGTTTCAGTTCGCCCAGCGTATGCCCCGATGCGGCAGCCACTTGCGCGCACAGCTCGTCAGGCGACAGGGCAAGCAGGCGCGCCGATTGTTCCGGGCTGACCGACCACACCATTGAAACCCGGTTGCCGGCCAGCGGCAGCAGGGCGAGGATGCTGTCCGGCTGGAACCATTGATATGCAATGCCACGGTGGGGTAATTCACACGAAAAGTTGGCCACTACGCTGTGTTGCCGATAATCCAGCGGCGCGGCGCTGATGCCTGCCTGATTGCGCACCCAGGAGTCGCGCCCGTCCGCGCCCACGATCAGTTTGGCACCCAGCATACGGCCGTCTTCAAGTTCCAACATGGCTTCATCGGTAGAAAATTGCAGTGACGCGCAGCGTGCCGGATGCAACAGGGTAAGGTTTTCCTGGTCCTGCAGGACTTGCCACAGCGCGCTGTGCAACGCGCGGTTTTCCAGTATGCAGGCCAACTCCGCCACACCCATTTGATACGCGCTGAATTCCAGTTCCGCCCCGGTGTCGCCGAACACACGCATCGCTTCCACAGGCTCGATGCGACCGGGATCCAGCAACGACCATGCGCCCGATTGCTCAAGGAATCTGCGGCTGCCCGGGCTGATCGCGTAAATTCGATTATCCCAATCCTCTGTATTGACCGACGCATTTCCCGGCATTGGCAAAGACTGACTCTCCACCATCGCAAGCGACAGTCCGCTGTGTTTGAGGGCGGCGGCCAGACTGGCTCCCACCAATCCACCGCCTATGATCACGACATCGAATTTCATGCACAGAATAATAGCATGCCGGCCGCCTGGACACGGTGTTGCGCAGCATCCGGCGCGGGAAGGGCGGCGGCGGTTGCTCCCGTACCAAAGTGTTGCACACCACCGTGTCGCAACCGCCAGATTCATTTATAATCCCTCCCCCGCCATAAAAACTCACTATAAAAATCCGGATGCACATCGGTCCCTACCAACTGAAAAACAATCTCATCGTCGCGCCCATGGCGGGGGTGACCGATCGTCCTTTCCGCATATTGTGCAAGCGCATGGGGGCCGGTATGGCCGTGAGCGAGATGGTGTCTTCCAATTCTCTGTTGTACGGCTCGGAAAAGACCAGACGACGCGCCAACCATGAGGGTGAAGTCGATCCGATCTCGGTGCAGATCGTCGGCGCCGACCCTGACATGCTGGCACAGGCCGCGCAATACAACGTGGACAACGGTGCGCAGATCATCGACATCAACATGGGCTGTCCGGCGAAAAAAATCTGCAACGTGATGGCCGGTTCTGCGCTGCTGCAAAATGAACCGCTGGTGGTGCAACTGCTGGAAGCGGTGGTCAGCGCGGTGAACGTGCCGGTCACGCTCAAGATACGCACCGGCTGGGACAGGCAGAACCGCAACGCGATCCGCATCGCAAAGATCGCTGAATCCAGCGGCATACAGGCACTCGCCATACACGGGCGCACCCGCGCCTGCGCCTACACCGGCGATGCCGAGTACGACACCATCGCCGCCGTCAAAGCCAGCGTGAACATACCGATCATCGCCAACGGCGACATCATCTCACCGGAAAAAGTCAAATACGTGCTGGAACGAACCGGCGCAGACGCGGTAATGATAGGCCGCGCGGCACAGGGTCGCCCGTGGATCTTCCGTGAAATCGAACACTACCTCAACACCGGCGAACACCTGCCCGCCCCGCAAGTCGGCGAAATCCATAGCGTGTTGCGCGATCATGTGCACGAGCTGTATCTCTTCTACGGCGAGCACACCGGTTTGCGCGTGGCACGCAAACATATTTCCTGGTACACCAAGGGCCTGGCCGGTTCGGCACATTTCCGGCACCACATGAATCAACTGGAAGATCCGGTGGCGCAATTGGCGGCCGTGGATGAATTTTTTGCGGAACAATCGCAACGTGGAACGCAGTTGCAATATTTGGAGGAACTGGCGGCATGACAGATTGCATGGTGAACGAAAATGACATGGCGCGCCACGTGCGCAGGTCACTCAAGGAATATTTCAAGGATCTCGACGGTGAAGCTCCCTGTTGCGGCATGTACGACATGGTAATCAACTGCGTCGAAAAGCCGCTGCTTGAAATGGTGCTGGAACATGTCGGCGGAAACCAGACGCGCGCGGCGGAAATGCTCGGCATCAACCGCAACACCCTGCGCAAGAAAATGCAACAACACGGTATCGCGTGAAAACCAGATTGAGCATCAGGTTTGCAAGCCACATCGTGATACCGTAGGAGCCCGATTGATCGGGCGATTATTCAGCAAAACAATCGCGCAATAAATTGCGCTCCTACAGAATGTCGCTCCCGTTACCACGTGTCGCGCCACGAAGGTAAGCCATAAACGCCGCAACGAGCGCATAAAATTTTTATTTTTATTTTGGAATCATCATGGCAATAATCAAGCAAGCACTCATCAGCGTGTCGGACAAATCCGGCGTTCTCGAATTTGCGCAGGGACTGAACCAGCTCGGGGTAAAGATCCTGTCCACCGGCGGCACCGCCAAGCTGCTTGCCGACAACAATATCCCGGTCACCGAGGTGGCGGACTACACCGGCTTTCCGGAGATGCTGGACGGGCGGGTGAAAACGCTGCAGCCCAAAGTCCACGCCGGCATCCTGGCGCGCCGCGACCTGCCGGAACATGTCGCCACACTGAAGAAACACGACATCCCGACCATCGATCTGGTGGCGGTGAACCTGTATCCTTTTGCCGCGACCGTCGCCAAACCGGATTGCTCGCTGGAAGACGCCATCGAAAACATCGACATCGGCGGGCCGACGATGGTGCGCGCGGCGGCGAAGAACCACGGACACGTCGCCATCATCACCGACCCTGCCGACTATGCGGACGTGCTGGCCGAGATGCAGACCAACAATAGTTCGGTGAGCGATGTAACCCGTTTCGACCTGGCGAAAAAAGCCTTCTCGCACACCGCCGCTTACGATTCCGCGATCAGCAACTATCTCACCGCGATCAATGCGGACGGAACGAAGAGCGCGTTCCCCGCGCAGATAAATTTCAACTTTGCCAAGGTGCAGGAAATGCGCTACGGCGAAAACCCGCACCAGAGCGCAGCGTTCTACCACGACCTGATTCCGGTGCCGGGCGGTATAGCGGACTACACACAACTGCAGGGCAAGGAGTTGTCCTACAACAACATCGGCGATGCCGATTCGGCATGGGAACTGGTCAAGACTTTCGACCAGCCGGCCTGCGTCATCGTCAAGCACGCCAACCCCTGTGGCGTGGCGATCGCCGACACACCATTGAATGCCTACAAGCTGGCCTATGCAACGGACTCCACCTCGGCGTTCGGCGGCATCATCGCCTTCAACCGCGAGCTGGATGCCGAGAGTGCGGCGCAGATCACTGCCAACCAGTTCGTCGAACTGATCATCGCGCCGTCCGCTTCCGAGGCGGCGCTCAAGGTCACGGCAGCAAAGCAGAACGTGCGGGTGCTCTCCGTGCCGCTGTCCAATGCGCACAACCAGTTCGACTTCAAACGCGTCAACGGCGGACTGCTGGTGCAATCGCCGGACACGCTGAACGTGCAGGCAGCGCAACTCAAGGTGGCGAGCAAAACGCAACCTAGCGCCGAACAACTGCAAGACCTGCTGTTCGCGTGGCGCGTGGCCAAATATGTAAAGTCCAACGCGATCGTATTCTGCAAGAACGGCCAGACGCTGGGCGTGGGTGCCGGGCAGATGAGCCGTGTGGACAGTACGCGTATCGCCAGCATCAAGGCACAGAACGCGGGGCTGAGCCTGGCAGGCTCGGTCGTCTCATCGGATGCCTTCTTCCCGTTCCGCGACGGTATCGACGTACTGGCCGAAGCGGGCGCAAAGGCCGTGATCCAGCCCGGCGGCTCGATGCGCGACGAGGAAGTCATTGCGGCAGCGGATGAACATGGCATCGCGATGGTGTTTACCGGTTATCGCCACTTTAGACATTAAACAAGGTAGGGTGGGTTAGGCCGCAGGCCGTAACCCACCATCAAAATGTCATTGGTGGGTTACGCGAGAAACCGCTAACCCACCCTACGATGGGTTCGAGGTTGAAATGAAAATTTTAGTGATCGGTTCCGGCGGGCGCGAACACGCGATGGCATGGCGCCTCGCGCAGCCGCCCAAGGTGCAAAAAGTATATGTCGCGCCGGGCAATGCGGGCACGGCGTTGGAGGAAGGTGTCGAGAATGTCCCCCTCACCGCCATCCCGGACCTGATCGCGTTCGCGCAACGTGAAGAAATTCACATGACCGTGGTCGGCCCCGAAGCGCCGCTGGCAGCGGGTATCGTCGATGCATTCCGCTACGCCGGATTGAAGATATTCGGCCCGACCAGAGCCGCGGCTCAACTGGAATCCTCCAAGGATTTCGCCAAGCGTTTCATGGTACGCCACGACATTCCCACCGCTTTCTTCGAGACCTTCAGCGACATCAAACCGGCGAAGGCCTATATCGAGGCATATGTTGCAAAACATGGTGGTGCGCCCATCGTGATCAAGGCCGACGGTCTGGCTGCGGGCAAGGGCGTCGTGGTGGCGATGAACAGGGATGAAGCGTTCGCCGCGATTGACATGATGTTGTCCGACAATAAACTCGGCGATGGCCATTCTGAAAAAACCGGCGCGCGCGTGGTGGTCGAGGAATTCCTGACCGGCGAAGAGGCCAGTTTCATCGTGATGGTGGATGGCAAGAATATATTGCCGATGGCGACCAGCCAGGATCACAAACGCCTGCTGGACGGCGACAATGGTCCCAACACCGGCGGTATGGGCGCCTATTCACCCGCTCCGATAGTCACACCCGAGTTGCATGCACGCGCCATGCGCGAGGTGATCCAGCCGGTGGTGCGCGGCATGGCGGCAGAAGGCATCATCTACACCGGGTTCCTGTATGCCGGGCTGATGATCTCGCCGGACGGCGGCATCAAGGTGTTGGAATTCAACTGCCGCATGGGCGACCCGGAAACCCAGCCCATCATGCTGCGCCTGAAGAGTAATTTCGCCACCATCGTCGAGCACGCCATCAACGGTACGCTGGACAAAGTGGAAGTGGAATGGGACAGGCGCACCGCGCTCGGCGTGGTGATGGCCGCGGCCAATTATCCCGACACGCCGCGCAAGGGCGATGTCATCACCGGACTGCCGTCGCCAAAAGACAACAACATGGAAGACGCGCATGTCTTCCATGCCGGCACGACACTGCAAGATGGCAAGGTGGTCACCAACGGCGGACGCGTGCTGTGCGTCACCGCACTGGGCACCATGGTCAAGATGGCACAGAAGCGCGCCTACGAAGTTGCCGACGGCATCCGCTTCGACGGCAGCCAGATGCGCCGTGATATCGGCTATCGCGCCATCGGGCGGAAGTGATGATTTTCCTCCCCTCCCCCGCAACCAGGGGGAGAGCTTGCGAGGGGGCAGGCTGGGGGAGAGGGCAATAGATGGGGAAGCGGCAACACTTCCCCTTTTCTATGGCACTTTCTCAATTAGCATCACGCGTTATTTTAAATTTCGCGCAAGATCTAAAATAGTACATGTCGAGCCGTGTCGAAGGCATCGACACATCGGCGAAATATGTCGATAAAACGCAAAAAAATCGACATGTTGTGATTTTACCAAAGTGTTGCATGTAACAAAAATACGGACTACCATACGTTTCATGTAACGCCATTTATTGGAGGCTATCATGAGAACAACCACATCCGAGCGGGTTCAGCGGCATCGTGACGCATTGCGCGCTTCCGGACTGAGGCCGGTGCAAATTTGGGTGCCGGATACGCGCCGTGCCGGGTTCGCCGAGGAATGCCGTCGCCAGTCGCTGAGCTTGCGCGACGATGCCCATGAACACGAAATTCTGCATCAACTCGGCTCGGTCGCGGATACGGAAGGCTGGCAGTGAGACGCGGCGATCTGGTGACGTTCGCCTTGCAGAGTGACTTGGGGAAACCACGCCCGGCCCTGGTTATACAATCCGACCTGTTCGATGCGCATCCTTCCGTCGCCCTGCTGCCGGTCACCGGCGAACTGCGCGACACGCCATTGTTCCGAATTTCTGTGCAGCCCAACGAAAGCAACGGTTTGAGCAAGCCTTCACAAGTCATGGTGGATAAGCCGCAGTCCGTGTCGCGCGAAAAAGTCGGTGCCGTGTTCGGCCGGCTGGATGATGAGACGATGATGGCAGTGAACCGCGCGCTCGCGATTTTCATCGGGGTGGCGTGACGCGATGAATAACACCGAACCAGTGCTAGATTTATCATCATCCATTCGCCATCGGTTTTGCCCCGTGGAATAAAAAAATCAATAGTGAGCAATAAAGAAGCCACCGCCCGCATCAAAATAAACAAGCTGCTCGAAGCGGCGGGCTGGCGATTCTTCGCCGATGGAAAATCACCGGCGAATATTCAACTGGAGCCCGGCATTACCATCAAGACCACAGAACTTGACGCCCTGGGTGAAAATTTCGAGGAGTCAGCGAAGGGATTTATCGACTTCCTGCTGCTCAACGAAAAGGGCTTTCCATTAATCGTTCTCGAAGCAAAAGCCGAAGACAAAAGCCCGCTGGTAGGCAAAGAACAAGCCCGCAAATACGCGAAATCCCAGGACTGCCGTTTCATCATTCTTTCCAACGGCAATCTGCATTACTTCTGGGATTTGGAGCGCGGCAATCCCGAGGTCATTACCAGCTTCCCGACACCTTCGTCGGTGACGGGTTATCAGAAAACCATACCCAACCGAAAGCGACTCATCGAAGAAATGGTTGCAGAGGATTATGTCGTTCTCACTCAGCGACCCGGCTATGCCGCCGAAGCCGCGTGGAAGAATGAAGCCGAACGTGCGGGCTTCATCGAAACAAACAGCCTGCGCTTCCTGCGGCCTTACCAGCTTCACGCCATGCACTCGATACAACAAGCCGTCAAAGACGGCAAAGAACGCTTTCTGTTCGAGATGGCGACAGGTACGGGCAAGACGCTCACCGCCGCCGCCGTGATCAAACTTTTTCTTCGCACCGGCAATGCACAACGCGTACTGTTTCTGGTGGACCGGCTGGAACTTGAAGATCAGGCTGACAAGGCGTTCAAGAAGGTTCTCTCCAACGACTTCAAGACCGTCATCTACAAAGAAAGCCTCGATGACTGGCGACGCGCTGAAATCGTTGTCACCACTGTTCAATCACTGTTGTTCAACAACAAATACCAGCAGCGATTTTCACCGACCGATTTCGATCTGGTGATCTCCGACGAAGCGCACCGTTCAATCGGCGGTAATGCGCGCGCCGTGTTCGACTACTTCATCGGCTACAAGCTCGGCCTCACCGCCACGCCGCGCGATTACCTCAAGCGCTTCGATAACACCAAGAAAACCAAAGATCCGCGTGAATTCGAGCGGCGGCTGTTGCTCGATACCTATCGCACCTTTGGTTGCGGTGACGGTCAGCCCACATATCGCTATGGATTGCTCGATGGGGTGAAGGATGGCTTCCTTATCAACCCGCTGGTAGTCGATGCCCGTAGCGAGGTCACCACACAGCTGCTGTCGGATGAAGGCTTTGTCGTCGAATTCAAGGACGACCAGGGCGATGATCAGAAGGAAACGTTCAAGCAAAGCGAATTCGAAAAACGCTTTTTCTCCCAGGCGACCAACGAACTCTTCTGCAAATTATTTCTGGAGAATGCACTACGCGATCCCGTCAGCGGCGAGATTGGCAAATCCATCATATTCGCCGTCAGTCAACATCACGCTTCAAAGCTAACGCAGATTCTGAACAAGATGGCGGACATCATGTTCCCCGGCAAATACCAGTCCGACTTCGCCGTGCAAGTCACCTCGCAAATTCCCGACGCGCAGCAGTTCACCATTAACTTCACCAACAACAACCTGCTCGGCTCCGCCAATTTCCTGCCCGCCTACAAAACCAGCAAGACACGCGTTTGCGTGACTGTCGGCATGATGACCACCGGCTACGATTGCCCCGACCTGCTGAACCTGGGCCTGTTTCGCCCGATATTCTCACCCACCGACTTCATCCAGATCAAAGGGCGGGGCACACGCAAGCACAACTTCCTCGAACAACTCTTTGACGATGTGCATAAGAAGCAAATCAAGGAGTCGCGCAAAACTGCCTACAAAATGTTCGACTTTTTTGCCAACTGCGAATATTTCGAAGAGAAATTCGACTACAACGAAACCCTCAAACTGCCCAAGCCGAAACAGAAGGGCAAGAATGATCCAGGGCCTGGGCCAACAGTTGAGCTTGAAACCTACGACCACCTCGGCAGCGACATCCTCGCCACGCTGCGCGTCGAGCAGATCACCGCCGAGGGCATGAGGATCGACCGGATGTTCTACGAAAAATTCGAGAACACCATACGCGACAACGCGATCATCGTGGATGCCGTCCAGGCGGGACAATGGGATAAAGTCATCGACTACATCAACCGCGAAGTGTTCGACAAGCCGGAAGAGTTCTACACACTCGACAAGTTGCGCAAGGCTGCTGCGATAGACCGCCAGCTCAGTCTGCGCGAAATCCTCGAAAAAATATTCGGACTCATCCCCCGCTACAAAACCAAAGACGAACTGCTGGAAGAAGAATTCTCCAAATTCGTTGCCGACTACAAGCCAACTGAAGCCGAAGCGATCCCTGCCATCAAGAACTACTTCAAGGCTTACGCCACCAGTGAACGCATACGCAACATCATCGAGCGCGAAGAATACACCGACCTTGCCAGCAATGCGCGCTTCAACATGCAAGACCTCAAAGCCGTGCCCAAGCAATACCGCACGCTCATCCCAAGATACATCAAGGACTACGTGCCCTTGGACCAGTTTTCAGCATAGATGCAATCGGACATGGATTTACAGGACGGGCAGGATAAGAACTTGAAGCATGAAGAGATCACAAAGGCTGTGATCGGGTGTGCGTTCGAGGTAATAAATGAGTTGGGGGCGGGTTTTCTGGAATCCGTATATGAGAAAGCCCTTCTTCTGGCGCTTAAACAAAAAGGGATTTCAGCTACGGCACAGCATCCAGTCGAAGTGATGTTCAGGAACGAAAACGTTGGCAATTTTTACGCAGACATATTTGTGGAAGAAAAAGTGATCGTAGAACTGAAAGCGGTCAAAGCCATTGCCCAAGAGCATCAAGCGCAAATCATCAATTACTTGAATGCCACAGGTATCGAAGTTGGTCTGCTAATCAACTTCGGCAACCCGAGACTCGAATACAAGCGATTCACACGAAGTAAAAATTACATGCTTGGATAAGTGGGATGTACAGGATTCGTTTTTATCCTGTACATCTTGTCCATCAATGTGAATATAAAGGAATCCGATGTTAGACAATGTAACCAAACGCCGCATCGACACTGCACGCGACATTCTCGTCGGCAAAGTGCCCGACCCGAAATCGCAGGTCGAGCAAATCACCATTGCGCTGATTTACAAATTCATGGACGACATGGATGCTGCTTCAGTCGAAGAACTGGGCGGCAAGCGCAAATTTTTCACCGGAAAATTCGCGCGCTTTGGCTGGAGCAAGCTGATGGGTAAGGGCATCGGCGGCCATGACTTGATTGCGCTGTATGGCGAAGGCATCAACACCATGCCGCAGAACCCCGGCATTCCGCCATTGTTCCGCGACATTTTCAAGAATGCCTACCTGCCGTATCGCGACCCCGAAACGCTCAAGAGCTTTCTCAAGATCATCGACGAATTCAGCTATGACCATTCTGAAAGACTGGGCGACGCCTTCGAGTATCTGCTCTCGGTGCTGGGTTCGCAGGGCGATGCCGGGCAGTTCCGCACCCCGCGCCACATTATCGACTTCATGGTTGAAGTGCTGGCGCCAAAGAAAAATGAAACCGTGCTTGATCCCGCGTGTGGTACGGCGGGCTTTCTGATTTCCGCCTATAAGCACATCCTGCGCACTAACACCGATGCCAAGGGCCGCAGCAAACTCACCCCCGACCAAAAAGACCAGCTCGCCAAAAACTTCAAGGGCTACGACATCTCGCCCGACATGGTGCGCCTGTCGCTGGTGAACCTCTATCTGCACGGCTTCACCGACCCGCACATCTTCGAGTACGACACGCTCACCTCGGAAGAGCGCTGGAACGAATACGCCGATGTGATCCTCGCCAACCCGCCCTTCATGTCGCCGAAAGGCGGCATCAAGCCGCACAAGCGTTTTTCGATACAGGCCAAGCGCAGCGAAGTGTTGTTCGTGGACTACATGGCCGAGCACCTGACACCAACGGGCCGCGCCGGCATCATCGTCCCAGAAGGTATCATCTTCCAGAGCCAGACGGCTTATGCGCAACTGCGCAAAATGCTGGTGGAGAACAGCCTGGTCGCCGTGATCTCGCTGCCCGCCGGTTGCTTCAATCCCTATTCAGGCGTGAAGACCTCGATTTTGATACTCGACAAATCGCTGGCAAAAAAGGCGCAAAACATTGCATTCTTCAAAGTGACAAATGACGGGTTTGGCTTGGGTGCGCAACGCCGCGCGATTGAGAAGAATGATTTGCCGGATGTGCTGGCGGGGATAAAAGAATATTTGAACATGGATAGACAGGATGAGCAGGATAAAAGCAAAACATCCTGTCTATCCTGTTCATCCATGTTGAATGATCTTGTGGGTCGAGGTTTGGCTCTGGTTGTGGCGAAAGAGAAGATCGCGGCGAATGGGGACTATAACTTGAGCGGGGAGCGGTATCGAGAGGAAATCGGCGGCAAGAAGCACGATTGGCCTATGGTGGAGTTGGGAAAGTTTGCCCGGCTGATTAACGGACGAGCCTACAAACAGGAGGAACTGCTAACAGAAGGGCCTACGCCAGTTTTACGAGTCGGGAATTTCTTCTCAAATCGTGGTTGGTATTACTCCAACTTAGAGTTGGAAGAGGACAAGTACTGCAATGCTGGTGATCTCCTTTATGCTTGGTCTGCATCTTTTGGCCCGCGCATTTGGGAAGGCCCCCGTGCTATCTATCACTACCATATTTGGAAAGTTGAACCGACCGACGATATCGACAAGATGTTCCTATTTCACCTTCTCGCAGCCGATTCAGAAAAAATCAAAGCCGAAGGTAATGGAATTGCGATGGTTCATGCCACGAAGGGGGGCATGGAGCAGCGCAAATTCCCACTACCACCTCTAGAAGTGCAGAAGGAGATCGTGGCGGAGATCGAGGGTTACCAGAAAGTCATCAACGGCGCCCGCGCCATCCTCGACCACTACCGCCCCCACATCCCCATCCACCCCGACTGGCCGATGGTTGAGTTGGGCGAGATTGTCGATGAGCTTGAATCCGGCGTAAGCGTCAACTCAACGAGCAAACCTACAGATGAAGGAGAAGTCGGTATCCTGAAGACGAGTTGCGTTACGTCCGGGGTCTTCCAACCTGAGCAGCATAAGACGGTAGTTTCTAATGAGTTGACGAGAGTACGGTGTCCCGTCAAACGAAATACCATCATTATTAGCAGAATGAACACCGAGGCATTGGTTGGAGCAAATGCCTATGTCGACAAAAACTATCCTCGTCTATTCATGCCTGACCGACTCTGGCAAACTGTTATATCTCGTCGAGATGTTGAGGTACGCTACATTCAGGTCGTGCTTGCGTCCGATGCTTGTCGGAGTCGTATCAGCGCTGTCTGTGGTGGGACGAGCGGCAGTATGAAAAACATTTCTAAACCTCAGTTACTTTCACTGAAGATACCCCTCCCACCCCTCGCCACCCAGCAACAAATCGTCGCCGAGATCGAAGCCGAGCAAGCCCTCGTCGCCGCCAACCGCGAATTGATCACCCGCTTCGAACAAAAAATCCAGGCCACGCTCGCTCGCGTGTGGGGCGAAGAAGAAAGCCCGGCTACGGTTTAGCCCCGAATAATTTCTTGAACTCCGTGTGTTTGACTTCCTGCCAGGTGCGCGGCAGGTCGTTGTTGTTTTCGAGCGCCGCAAATATCTCCCGCACCAAATCGGAGTTGATGGCCTTGGCGGCAAGCATCTTCTTCAGCAGTTCGTGGCCGTGCCAGATTTTGATTTCAAAATCCGCAGCGAGTTTGTGCATACCGAGGTCGTCCGTCACGACAATGGCGGGACGCGCCAGCCCGAAGGCAAGGATAAAGCAGTCGGTTGGCGAAGGCGGCGAACGGCCTTGGGAGGTGTAGCCAAGTGGATCGGCCAGCACATGGGCGCGCAGCACACTGGCGGCGGCTTCGATTTGCACTCGCTCGTCTTTGCCGAGGCGGACTTGTTTGGCCATCCGCTCGGCATCGAGGTCGCCATCGGTAAACCACGGGTAGAGATATTGGAGACGCGGACTCCTGAAAACCTCGTCTTCGACTTGTTTCAGAACAGTGAGGCTGTATTGCTTTTGCCCGAATTCGAATCCCAGCAGGGGGCGGATGCGCTTGGCCAATCGCAGGTAGGCGTTGGTATCAAGCAACACCAGGATCAACGTTGCAATTCCTCGTGGAGCGCCATGGCATCCTGCAGCGATGTATCCAGCACTTGCTGGATGTAGGAGGCGCCGGTACCGCTGCTGTGGATCATCCGTTTCAGCGCCTGGAAGAAACCGGTCTGGAATATTTTTTCACCGGCAGCGATATACAACTGGGGCGACGGCGGCATGGGGTCGAACATGGTTGCGCTGACCAGCGGGCCGCGCAGACTGTTTCGCAACACATGAATGGTGGTTTCTTCGATGGGCAGTGTCGTCAGCCGGTTTGCCCTGGCATACATCTGGATTTGCTGGAAAACGGTATTCAGCGAGATCATGTGAGTGCTGGCCTGTTGCTGTAGCA
>JBBRFZ010000013.1:0-31234 GCA_038241165.1 Burkholderiales bacterium
TTACTCAATAATCTTTGCAACCACACCTGCACCGACGGTACGACCGCCTTCGCGAATCGCGAAACGCAAGCCCTCTTCCATCGCAATCGGATTGATCAGCGTAACCGTGATGCTGACGTTGTCACCCGGCATCACCATTTCGGTACCCGCCGGCAATTCAACTGCCCCGGTCACGTCGGTGGTACGGAAGTAGAACTGCGGACGGTAACCCTGGAAGAACGGGGTGTGACGTCCGCCTTCGTCTTTGCCCAACACGTAGATCTCGGCTGTAAACTTGGTGTGCGGGGTGATCGAACCCGGCTTGGCCAAAACCTGGCCGCGCTCGACTTCTTCACGCTTGGTGCCGCGCAACAGTACGCCAACGTTGTCTCCCGCCTGACCCTGGTCGAGCAGTTTACGGAACATTTCCACGCCGGTGCAGGTGGTCTTGAGGGTGGGCTTGATGCCGACGATCTCAAGTTCTTCACCCACCTTGACAATTCCACGCTCGATACGGCCGGTTACCACGGTGCCGCGACCGGAGATGGAGAATACGTCTTCCACAGGCATCAGGAAGGCGCCGTCCAGCGCGCGCTCAGGCTCGGGGATGTAGTTGTCGAGTGCATCGGCCAGACGGAAGATGGAAGGCTCGCCGATGTCGCTTTGGTCGCCTTGCAATGCTTTCAGTGCCGAGCCTTTGATGATGGGAATGTCGTCGCCGGGAAAGTCGTATTTGGAGAGCAGTTCGCGCACTTCCATTTCGACCAGTTCGAGCAATTCTTCGTCGTCAACCATGTCGCATTTGTTCAGGTATACGACGATGTAAGGTACACCCACCTGGCGTGCCAGCAGAATGTGCTCACGGGTTTGCGGCATCGGACCATCCGCTGCGGAACAAACCAGGATCGCACCGTCCATCTGCGCGGCGCCGGTGATCATGTTCTTGATGTAGTCGGCGTGGCCCGGGCAGTCTACGTGCGCGTAGTGGCGCTTGGCAGTCTCGTATTCAACGTGCGCGGTGTTGATGGTGATGCCGCGCGCCTTTTCTTCCGGGGCCGCGTCAATTTGATCATAGCCTTTGGCTTCACCGCCAAATTTCTTGGACAATACTGTCGTAATCGCCGCGGTCAGGGTGGTCTTGCCGTGATCCACGTGGCCAATCGTGCCCACGTTTACGTGCGGTTTCGTGCGTTCAAATTTGCTCTTTGCCATGATTTTTCCTTATCAATGTCAAACGTTAATAATAAAAACTAAACTCTAAATAACTCTAAAAACCCAAACAAAACAAAGCGACACGCTACATTCCTGGTGCCCATGGCGAGAATCGGACTCGCGACCTCTCCCTTACCAAGGGAGTGCTCTACCACTGAGCCACATGGGCAGGCATAGAAACTGCAACAAATGCCAAACTGGAGCGGGTGAAGGGAATCGAACCCTCGTCGTAAGTTTGGAAAACTTCTGCTCTACCATTGAGCTACACCCGCAGGCTTTCCCTTCAACGCAACCTCCTGCAACAGGGGGTTGCCACAACGCCAGCCCAACCTAACTACCCACAAAAAATGAAGCAAAAATCAAATCAGAACTATTTGGTGGAGGGGGAAGGATTCGAACCTTCGAAGGCAGAACCGTCAGATTTACAGTCTGATCCCTTTGACCGCTCGGGAACCCCTCCAAACAGAACCCGCAATTATGCCAATCGACATCATGGATGTCAAACTGAATTAGTTGTTAAGGGTAAGAATATTGTAAAAATTTAAACAATTAAGCGGCAATCAGCTTCCAAGCTGTCAGTTACCTGCTGCTGCTGACGATTCCGCATCGGGAAATATCAGAAAGCCGCCATATGCAATCGTGACTTCGCCGAAAAGTACGGTTACCGTGACAAAGCCCTACTTGGTCAGGGAAATAAACAGCTGGGGCAGCCGTTCCGGCAGTGATTCGACACGATCAATGATCGTGTACTGCTTGCCAAAGATATCCGCAACGTATTCATCCGCCTTGGGATCCAGATTTATACAATAGGTGTAAATACCCTGCTGATCGAGTTCCTTAACCGCCTGACGTGCATCCTCTATCAGAATGCGTCCGTCCTTGCTGTCTATATCAGCCGGCTCGCCATCGGTAAGGATGAGCATCAGTTTTTTATCGGCCTGTTGCTTTTCCAGATAATGGGCAGCATGTCGCATCGCCGCCCCCATGCGCGTGGAGTAACTGGCCTCCATCGCCGCAAGCCGCCCTTTTACCTCATCGCCCCAGTGTTCACTATATCCCTTGATGTGCAAATAGCGCACGTCGTGGCGCGTGTTGGAATGAAACCCCGCAATAGCGAATGGATCCCCCAGCTTCTCAATCGCCCACGCCAGCAACGACACAGCTTCCTGGCTCAACTCCAGAATAGTCTGGTCAGAACCTGCCGCTTTATCGTTGAGCGACTCGGACAGGTCCAGCAGTATCATCACCGCGATGTTGCGTCCGTCATTGCGATGGCTCATATTGATACGCGGATCGGGCGTTGCACCGCTCTTGTAATCGATTAGCGAACGCAACGCGACATCCAGATCCAGCTCACTTCCTTCCTCCTGGTAGCGAATCCGCACCTTGTCCTGCGGCTTGAGCAGGTCGAGCATCTTCTTCAATCGTTTTGCCAGTGATGCATGTTTGGCCAGCAGCCTGTCTATATCCGCAGCGTTTCCTTGTGGATGCAATGCCTCGTAAACGCTCACCCAATCCGGACGATAGCTATGGGTGTTGTAATCCCATTCATGATAATGGCGTGGTGGCAGGCCTTTAATCTCATCTTGAGGTTCGCTTTTGCGTTCCTCATCGAACGACTCTTCCTCATCACCTTCCTCGATGAATTTCCACACATTGCGATTATCGTCACGATAATCGATCACCGTGTCCTTGAAGTGGGTCTTGGCGAGCTGGTCGCTCTGACGACGTGTCTTCGCAACGAAAGAAATCGCCAGATCAGCCATTTCCTGCGTGTTCGAATCGGACTGTCCCATCAAATCGTGAAATTGCTGCGCAAATTCGATGATATGAGGATTTTTATAAGGGTGATCGGAATCGAGAATGACACGCGACAGCATGGTCAGGCGGTGACGGACACCCGATTCCTTCTCCGGATCGCAGGCGTCTTCGTCAGGTACGGGATGCAGCGCCATGAAAATATGGCGCAGGCCGGGATATTCACGTATCGCCAGATATTCTACCCGACTGTCCTCGAAGAATTCCGCTGCCATGCGCTGGAACGGGCTCATGTTGTCGGCGAAAATCGCCGTGGTCCAGCGCCGATGTCCAACGATATGCGCCAGTGCCGCGCGGTAACGGTCTATGCCGGCAATGCCATGCGCATCACCGTACACATCAGGCAGACGTATACCGAGTTTGTCGTAATAAGGTATCGGCTGGCGCAATTCGTCGAAGCCGCTGGAGTAAGGTATCAACAAATCCTCGTCTCGCCACAAACCGCGCAAATACATATCCAACTTGCGCTCGTTGTCCACCAGCAGTGTGCCGTGCCGCTCGCGTTGCAACACTGCCAGGCTGTCCGCCGATTGCAGACTGAAGTAATCGATTTGCCTATCCGGATGGTCGTTGTAATAGCGCACACCGTAATCCACCCAATTTTTGAGGCCGCCCAGAGACAGCTGGGAAAGCAATGTCGGTATCTGCCTGAACATTTCCGGAAGGCCGGGACTGGGAAAAGTCTGGTGTATGCCATGGATAGAGCCGGTGGTGCGTTCCATCAGACCAAGCGCGATCGCGAGGTAGCCCCTCAACTGCTCACGTGATTGCAAGCGCCGCGCAGTAGCCGGCAACGATTGCAGGAACGGGGTGATCGCCTTCCCGTTGGGCGACTTAAACATCCGGCGAATGAATTCCATAATATCGGGCAGCATTGCTTCGCCTACTTTTCCGGCAATTTCCGGCCACACTTCGAGAAAGATCAGGATGGGCTCGGCACCGCGTCCCATCTTGCCGAGAAATCGCGCGTGTTCTATGTAAGCTGCGACGCCCGCGGCTGACAACGATGACAACGCCTCCCGCATGCAATCCGGAAACACCTCGGCCACACGCGGAAAGCCGCATGCCAGCTCTGCCCAGTAGGGTTGGAACCGCTCGGGAATCTCAGCCGTTTCCATGATCGGAACCGCCCGACTTAGGCGAAGATGGCATCAATAGCATGATCCAGCGTATCGCGGATATCCGCGTCGTCGGTGATCGGACGCACCATGGCCATGCGGCAGGCGGCACGCGGTTCGACCCCGAACTTGATCAGCGTCGCTGCGTACACCAGCAAACGCGTGGAAACACCCTCATCCAGTCCGTGACCTTTCAGATTGCGCGCCGCATGACCGATCTTCACCAGTTTGACTGACAAGTCCTTGTCCATCCCGGTTTCCTTGCAAAGAATCCCGGTCTCGACATCAGCTTCCGGATAATCAAAATCTAAAGCGGTGAAACGCTGCTTGGTTGATTGCTTCAAGTCCTTCAGCAAACTTTGATAGCCGGGGTTATAGGAGATCACCAATTGAAAATCGGCATGCGCCTCTATCAGCTCACCCTTTTTGTCCAATGGCAACGTGCGCCTGTGGTCAGTCAAGGGGTGGATTACTACCGTCGTATCCTGGCGCGCCTCGACGATCTCGTCGAGGTAACAAATCGCGCCGATGCGCGCCGCCGTGGTCAGCGGACCATCCAGCCAGCGCGTGCCATTGGCATCAAGCAAATAGCGGCCAACCAGATCGCTGGCCGTCATGTCCTCATTACACGCCACGGTGATCAGCGGCTTGCCCAGCTTCCATGCCATATACTCGATGAAGCGCGACTTGCCGCACCCGGTCGGACCTTTCACCATCACCGGCAGGCGTGCAACGTAAGCGGCTTCATACAACTGTACCTCGTCGCCCTGCGCCTGATAGAACGGCTCCTTATGAACTTTGTATTGCTCTATACTTTTTTTAGTCATGGTTTACTCCAAATGTACGTCATGCAACCGCACATGCAGAACGGTTTTGAATCCCGGATAAAAACGCCCCCAGCAAGTGGGGGCGTGTTTGCATCAACACTGCGGGGGCAGCTCAATAAAAGCCAGGCATAGAGTCCAATTTTCGTCCTCGCTGCCAGAACCGTCGGGGTCGCACCTACCGCCTGCGGCGGCAGGCACTGCTCCGCCCTCCACGGCCTTACTTATGCACGCCCATCTTCTCGCGCCAGCCCGGATACAACTTGTCAGCATCTTTCGGGAATGACTCAAACGCACGTGCAAACTCTTTGTGATCTTTTGCGTAGGCGATTGGGTCCGCGCCTTCTTTCCAGCAGTTATATGCCTGACGCAGGGAGATAGCGCCTGCTGCCGGTGAGTCGATGTGACCGTAAGAACCGCCACCCGCCGTGTTGATCACGTTGCCGTGACCCAGGTTCTCAAAGAAGCCCGGCAAGCGCAGTGCGTTCATGCCCCCCGAGATGATAGGCGTGGTGGGTTTCATACCCAGCCATTCCTGGTGGTAATAAGGACCATCGGCGGAATCGCGTTCGATCATGTAAGCGATATTACGATCGTCGGCTCCGCCTTCCATCTTGCCGAAACCCATCGTGCCTACGTGGATACCCGAAGCACCTTGCAAACGCGATAACTTGGCCAGCACGAAAGCGGTGTAACCGCGAACTGCTGAAGGCGAAGTAATCATGCCGTGACCGGCGCGGTGGTAGTGCAAATACTGTTGGGGATATTGACGGCGTGCGGTGGTGATCATGCCGGGACCGCCTACAAAACCGTCAACCAGGAACGCCAACTTGTTTGCGTCCGGGCCAAACACGCTCAGCGCAAAATCGGCACGTGCCAGCATTTCGTAATGGTCGTCGGCTGTGATATTCATCGAGAACAATTTGGCATCACCGGTTTCATCCATCGCGCGCTTCATCGAATCGTAAACCAGAGGCAATACTTTTTTCAGCGGGCAGAAGACCTGGTTGCCCTGCGGTTCATCATTCTTGATGAAGTCGCCTCCCATCCAGAATTGATATGCCGCCTTGGCGAATGGCTCGGGACGCAAACCCAGTTTGGGTTTGATAATGGTGCCCGAAATGTAGCCGCCGTCCTTGATCGGGCGACCCAGAATACGCCACAAGTCGGAGATGTCGGTTGCCGGACCGTCGAATTGCATCAGCATTTCAGGCGGAACCCAAAAATCCTGCATTTGCGCTTGCTTGATGTCGCCCATGCCCTGGTTGTTACCGATTGCGCAGGTCAGGAAGGACACGATCATCGCGCGACCGTCTGTGATGTTGCGATCGAACAATACTGACGGGTAAGCGATCTTCATGACGCCCTTTACTTCATCAATGAAGTAAACCAGCGCATCAACACCCTTGGTAAATTCGTCGGTGGTCGAAACTTCCACATTGGTGCCGGTCGATGACTCGGCTGCAAAGTGCGCGGCCGCTTCCAGATAACCGTGTCCCTCTGATGGGGTCATGTGGTAAGCCACCAGAATGTGCTTGCCATCCTTGATCAGGTCTTCTTCTTTCAGACTCAGATCTGAATAACGATTTGATTGATCCATAACTTCTTCTCCCGTATCTAATGAATAATATTTACTAGCCTCGACATGACTGGCTTCGACAAGCAACGGACAGAACTATAAAGAAGTCGTCGTATAAGATAAAGTCAATTATTTTTATTAAAACTATAAGCAATACTTATAGTTTGATATAATCTGTCCGACTTGATTTCAGGGTATCCAACCATGTTCCACTTCACGCTGCGGCAGTTGCAAGTATTTGAAAAGGTGGCTAATCATTTAAATTACTCGCGTGCTGCCGAAGAACTATACCTCTCGCAACCGGCAGTGTCCATGCAGATCAAGCAACTGGAAGGACACATCGGTTTACCGTTATTTGAGCAGATGGGGAAAAAGATTTTTCTGACCGAAGCCGGGCGCGAACTGCATCATTACGCAAGAAGTATCGCGCAACAACTGACCGAGATGGAAGCCGTGTTCGATGAAATGAAAGGGCTGGGTCAAGGCAAGTTAACGATTTCGGTGGTCAATACCGCCAACTATTTCACGCCCCGATTGCTGGCCAGATTCTGCCAGCGCTATCCCGAGATCAATGTAATTCTGCAGGTTGCCAACCGCGATGCGGTGCTCAAGCAACTCGCCGACAACAGCACCGACCTCGCCATCATGGGACAACCCCCGAAAGGGCTGGACCTCATCGCGGAATCATTTCTCGATAATCCGATGGTTGTTATCGCCGCACCAAACCATACCCTCACAACAGTCAAACAGGTCAAGTTCAATCAGCTCGCTGAACAGACCTTTGTGTCGCGCGAACAGGGCTCGGGCACGCGCAGCGCAATGGAACGGGTTTTCGAAAAATATAATATTCAGCCGCGCATCAGCATGGAAATGGAAACCAACGAAGCCATCAAACAGTCGGTTCAAGCCGGAATGGGGTTGGGCATCCTGTCGCTGCACAGCATCGAGCTGGAACTGGAGACAGGACGGCTGGTCATGCTCAATGTCGAACACTTCCCGCTGCTGCGCCACTGGTTCGTCGCGCATCGCAGCAACAAACGCCTTTCCAGCGCGGCGTTGGCATTCAAGGACTTTCTGCTGGTCGAGGCGAAAAAAATTATAGCCGCGCGCAGAAACGCCCCGCACAGCGTAGCGGCTCCACAAAGATAGCCAGTACTTACATTACTATAATATCTGCGCGGCTTCCGTGAAGGGCAGGCGCGGATTGCGCGGGAACACTTTGGCATGGTCGCCGTAGCCCAGATTGATCAGGAAGTTGGACTTGACCTTGCCGTCGGGGAAAAACTCCTTATCCACCTTGGCGTTGTCGAAACCGGACATCGGCCCCGCATCGAGTCCCAGCGCGCGTGCCGCGAGGATCAGGTATGCGCCCTGCAGCGTGCCGTTGCGGAACGCGGTGGTGTCGATCAAGGGCTGATTTCCGGCGAACCAGAAACGCGCGTCGGCTTGCGGGAACAGCTTGGGCAGCTTTTCATGAAACTCGGTATCATGTGCAATGATGGCCGTGACCGGTGCGGCACGGGTCTTGTCCACATTGCCCGGTGACAGTGCCGGCAGTAAACGCTCCTTGGCTGCCGCGCTGCGCACAAACACGATGCGTGCCGGACTTGAATTGGCGCTGGTTGGCGCCCACTTCATCAAATCGTAGATATGCACCAGCATTTGATCGCTGACCGGCTTGTCCAGCCATTCGTTGTGGGTGCGCGCTGCGCGAAAAATAATGTCCAGGCTGCGATCATCGAGTTGCATGGCTATACTCCTTATTTGAATTAAACTAGTTTACATCACTCATAAGTCGGTGCCAAAAATGGAACCGACAGAAGTCACAGATCAGGGAAACAGTAAAAATGGATTCATTAGTCGTTGCAGCAGTCTACAAGTTCGTGAAGCTGGCCGATTGCGCGGCATTGCGCGCACCATTGCAGGCGCAGTGCGATGCGCTGGGCATCACCGGCACGCTGCTGCTCGCTTCAGAAGGCATCAACGGCACGATCGCCGGCACACGCGCCGACATTGACGGGATATTGACTTATCTGCGCAGCGACCCGCGCCTGGCCGATCTGCAACACAAGGAATCCGCCGCCGATCAGCCGCCTTTTTACCGCATGAAAGTCAAGCTGAAAAAGGAAATCGTCACCATGGGCATGCCAGGCATAGACCCCACCGAGCTGGTCGGCCAGTATGTCAAACCGGAAGACTGGAATGCGCTGATCAGCGACCCCGACGTGCTGCTGGTGGATACGCGTAACGATTACGAAGTCGATGTCGGCACGTTCAGGGGTGCGGTCGATCCGCGCATCACCACCTTCCGCGAATTTCCAGAATATGTGAAAAAGAATTTCGATCCGGACAAGCAACCGCGTGTCGCAATGTTCTGCACCGGCGGCATACGTTGCGAAAAGGCCTCGGCCTATATGCTGCAGCAGGGTTTCCCCGAGGTCTATCACCTGCAGGGCGGGATACTCAAATATCTGGAGAACGTGCCGGAGGAACAAAGCCTGTGGGAAGGTGAATGCTTCGTGTTCGACCAGCGCGTCGCGGTCGGGCAGGGCCTGGCGCCGGGACATTACGAACTGTGCTACGGCTGCTCGCGCCCGATCACCGCCGAGGAAAAGGCCTCGCCGAAATATCAGGCTGGCGTGTCCTGCCCGAATTGTTTTGACAGTCTCACGCCCGAGAAACGTGCCGCCGCGCTGGAGCGGCAAAAGCAGGTTGCATTAGCGCAGCAGCGTGGCGAGAAACATATCGGCAAGCGGGGTAAAAAAGCGGCGAAGATCGCTTAGTGTTGTAGCAAAGAAAATATGGAAAAGTTTAGCGTTACGCCGCTTGATCTCTCTGCAGGAAAAAATCGCCTGACCATTTTCCCGCCTTGTAATCGATCTTGAGCCGCTTGGGGACAAACGCTTCCGGCCTGACGATCGGAAAATCTTCCACCGGCGGCTCGACCTCGAAATCCTTCACGTTGCAGGCCTTGGTCATGATGGGGCGAAAACCGACATTCAGATGAGGCGAAACGGATGAGAATTGTGCCGCCTGCGCTTCGCGCCCGAAGCGCACCGCTTTGCGGATCAGGCAGCTGAAATACAACTCCATCTCGACCGCCAATGGTTCAGTCAACATGTTCAATTGCCTGTCAGCCGCGGCGCTCCACTCCACCAGGACTTTTTTGCCGAGAATTTCGACTGTCGTTTGCATGTTTGGTGCTCCTTGCGGATCGTTGTGGATCGTAGGTTGGGTTAGCAGCTCTTTCGCGTAACCCAACATCATTAAATGTCTCAAAAATCAAAACCGCCGGGGGTAGCCCGGCTGCTAGTTACCTTACTTTTGCTTCGCCAAAAGAAGGTAACCCAAGAAAAGGCGACCCAGGTTTACCGCCCCTGCGGGGTTCCCTCGATCGGACACCAACGAGCGGGGCTGCGCAACTCGCACGATCCGCTACGCGGCCACGTGCTCAAACAGTGCTCGCCCAACCCCACCGCCCGTTGGCGTCCGATCGAGGCGGTGCACATGGGAACTGAAAAGCAAAACCAAAAGACGGGTGGGCTTTGCCCACTACGTCGGGCGAAGCCCGGCAATAATAATTGCATCAAAATTCGTGCGCGCAACGCACACAAAACCGATTTTTATTCCCCCTGAGCGCCGCCGAGTAGCACAGGCTGGTCAGGGGATTTCGGCGAGGACTGTCTGAGCGCGTAGCGCGAGTTCCGCAGCCGCCTGACCAGCCGAGCAACACAGGGGACCGCGTAGCGGCGGCAAACCGGGGTCGCCTTCTTTTTGGTTACTTTTTCTTGGCGACGCAAGAAAAAGTAACTAGCTGCCGGGCTACCCCCGGCGATTTTGACATTTGGCAATTCGGCGCAATGCCCGATGGCTACTGCGCCCTACGCAGGCTCAATCAGTATTCTCCGAGAAGTTTTTTCTTTTGGCTTTCAAATTCAATATCGCTAAGAATTCCTTTTTTCTTTAGCTCGTCCAACTTTAGCAACTCAGCGTAAATATCTTTACCAATTTTGGAATTGTCCGTTGACCTAGAAGATGCCTCGCTTCTGTTTGTGAGGCTCTTGTATACAGACGCTCCAGCTACTAGCATGGCCCCTAGTAACGCACCAGTATTCCAATCTACAAAATGAAATGATATAAAATGAAAAAAAACGGCGCCTATGATGGCACCGACAACTGCACCAACTACCGCATCCTTGAACATGTCAGATCGCAGGGTATGCTTTCCTAACTTTACCGTTTCATCCCTGACCGCGTTTGCAGCCTTCTTTGCGTGTTCTGTAGCTACCTTTACATCTTCTTGATCAATTTTTCCATCCCTATTCAAATCGCCAACGAATAGTATTGTTGAAGAAATCTTGTCTTTAGCTTTTCCAGCTACGTTATTACGTTTGCCCCACATAAAAGGCCTCCTGATAACTAAAGTGAGACATTGATTACAGCAGCCAAGATTGGGTAAACGAATGTCTATCGCAACTTCGGCGTCGCACAAACCACATCCGCATTCTGCCCCCGATTCCTCAACGCATGATCCATCAACACCAGCGCCAGCATCGCCTCGGCAATCGGTGTAGCACGAATGCCGACGCAGGGATCATGGCGTCCGTGCGTCTCGACCATCACCGCCTCGCCCTGCAAATTGATCGAACGTCGCGGGATGCGAATGCTCGAAGTCGGCTTGATCGCGACGTGCGCCACGATGTGCTGCCCGGTGGAGATGCCGCCGAGGATACCGCCTGCATGGTTGGACAGAAATCCTTCCGGCGTCATCTCGTCGCCGTGCTCGGTACCCTTTTGCGTCACACAGCCGAAACCCGCGCCGATCTCGACACCCTTCACCGCGTTGATGCTCATCATCGCGTAGGCGATCTCGGCATCGAGCCGGTCGTACACCGGCTCGCCCAGGCCGACCGGCACGTTCTCGGCCACCACGGTCAGCTTTGCGCCGATCGAGTCGCCGGACTTGCGCAACGCGTCCATGTAGTCTTCCAGCGCGGGCACCACACTGGGGTCCGGCGCGAAGAACGGGTTGTCGTTAACCCCGTCCCAACTCTTGAACGGGATCTCGATCTCGCCGATCTGTGAGATGTAACCGCGTATCACCACGCCGTATTTTTCGCTCAGCCATTTCTTTGCGATCGCACCGGCCGCGACGCGTACCGCGGTCTCGCGCGCCGAGGAGCGCCCGCCACCGCGATAATCGCGGAAGCCGTATTTCTGTGTATAGGTGTAGTCTGCGTGACCGGGGCGGAAGGTGTTGGCGATGTTGCCGTAATCCTTGCTGCGCTGGTCCTCGTTACGGATCAGCAGCGCGATCGGTGCGCCGGTGGTCCTGCCCTCGAATAGGCCGGACAGGATTTCCACCGTGTCCGATTCGCGGCGCTGCGTAACATGGCGGGACGTACCGGGCTTGCGCCGATCGAGGTCATGCTGCAGGTCGGCCGCCGACAATTTCATGCCCGGCGGGCAGCCGTCGACCACGCAACCAATCGCCGCGCCGTGCGATTCGCCGAATGATGTCACCGTGAACAGGGTGCCGAGTGTATTTCCAGACATGAGCTAACCTCACTTGATTTTGGGTGTAAGTTTAACATAACAGCCCCCGTGCAAAAGCCGACGAGCACGGAGACTGCCTATGGAAAGCATATTGTGGTCAAAGCAGGCGGCACTGAAGTACCGGCTCACCCTTCCCGGTTGCGCATGTGGTCCGCCACCTTGGCAAATGAGGCAGACAATTCCCGGCGCAAGGCAACATCCTCAACCACTTCGTCCAGCGACTGGTTCATGCACAGCAACCACTGTTCGCTCTCGACATTACCAATACTGAAAGGCTGGTGGCGTTTGCGCAACATGGGATGTCCATACTGATCGACATACAACGGCGGCCCGCCCATCCAGCCGGTGAGGAATTTGTAAAGCTTGTCGGCCGCACCCTGCAAATCTTCCGCGTGCAGTTTGCGTATGCCGTAGGCCTCGGGTAACTCGTCCATCAGTGCATAGAACCGAACCACCAGCGCACGGATATTCTCATCGCCGCCGATGCGCTCATAATGGGTCAGTACCTTGCTGTTAACTTGCATGTGTGTCTCGCTTATGACCAAAGAAATCGATTCTACCCTACCCCAGCGGAAACCTCGCCAGCACCCGATAAGCCGCCAATCCATTTTGGGTAACTGATTGCATCAGCGCAAAATTACTGATCTGCCAGCACACCGGCTGCATCTCCGGCATCTGCCGGGGCAACGCTGCGTCGGTCCATCGGGCATTGCGCAACAGAGTGGCATGGGGTTGGTATACACACTGATCGAATTTGAAACCGTGTATCAACAGCCGTTGTTCCAGCACGCCCACCAGTTGCACCAACTGTTGCGGCACTTCTCCCGGCGCGGCATATACGATGTGGTTATGCCCCCAGTAGCGGGCCGCCTGAAAACACAGCTCGAAGGCTTCCCCTTCCACCTCCTGCGCCGCCAATTGCAACGTCTCAAGCCTGGATTCATCGACATCGCCGATGAACACCAGCGTGTTATGCAATGTATCGCCGCGCATGGCCCGCCCGCCGCACAGGCGCTGCAGCGGTTTCTGCCAGGCGGCCAGCTGGCCGCGCTCGGCGGCAGCCGGCCACAGTGCGAAAAACACCCTTGCTTTCGGGTTGCCGGAGGAATGGTTCATGGCCTGCATTTTATCCGCATCTTCAACAAGGTCGAGTAGCGCGCCGCATTCGGGTAAAATGCGCGCCTTTACTCCAATTCAGCACGGCCTTGGAAACCTCCAAAACCGTCGCGAGCCCAGTCAAGTGCTAGGCGCCGCACAGCGAATGACGAGGCATATCTAGCGGATAGACGAGGAATGAGCGAGCACGCAACAACGCAATTGACTGGCGCAGCAGGTTTTCGAGGTTTCCGATGACCGCACGTTTGCGCGAGATCCCTTATAACTACACTTCGTTTTCCGACCGCGAGATCGTGTTGCGCATCCTCGGCAACGAGGCCTGGGACATCATCAATACACTGCGCGGAGAGCGCCGCACCGGACGTTCCGCCCAGATGCTTTACGAGGTATTGGGCGATATCTGGGTGGTATCGCGCAACCCGTATCTGCAGGATGACCTGCTGGGCAACCGCAAGCGGCGCAACGCGCTGATCGGCGCATTGCATCACCGCCTGGATGGCATTGATGCGCGCCGCAAAGACAATGAGATCGTCAAACGCCTGCTGGAACTGGCCAGATCCGCGGTCGACGGATTTGCCGCCGAATTCGAGCAGACCCTGCAACTGCGCAAACGTGCCTTGCGCGAATTGAGCCGCATCACCCGCCGCGACAATATCCAGTTCGATGGTCTGGCGCGCGTCTCCCACGTCACGGACGCAACCGACTGGCGCGTGGAATATCCGTTCGTGGTGCTGCATCCGGACACCGAGGAAGAAATCGCCGCGCTGGTGCGCGCCTGTATCGAACTGAAGCTCACTATCATCCCGCGCGGCGGCGGCACCGGCTATACCGGCGGCGCGGTGCCGCTGGACAAATTCTCCGCGGTGATCAACACCGAAAAACTCGAGACACTCTCGGCGGTGGAGCCCTTGGTTTTGCCGGGTCTGAGCGAGTCCTACGCCACCATCCATTGCGGCGCCGGCGTCGTCACCCGGCGCGTGATGGAAGCGGCCGAAAATAGCGGCCTGGTGTTCGCGGTCGACCCGACCTCGGCAGACGCCTCGTGCATCGGCGGCAACGTGGCGATGAATGCCGGCGGGAAGAAGGCCGTGCTGTGGGGAACCGCGCTGGACAATCTGGCATCGTGGCGCATGGTCACGCCGGATGGCTTATGGATGAACATTGAGCGTCTTGACCACAACTTCGGCAAGATCCACGACGTGGAAAACGCGACATTCCGCGTCAGCCGGTTCGAAGCCGACGGCAACACCGCGCACGGCGCGCCTGAAATACTCACCATTCCCGGCAGCACATTCCGCAAGGCCGGACTGGGCAAGGATGTCACCGACAAGTTTTTGTCCGGCCTGCCCGGTATCCAGAAGGAAGGCTGCGACGGCATCATCACCTCGGCGCGCTTCATCCTGCACCGCGCACACCAGCACACGCGCACCGTCTGCCTGGAGTTCTTCGGTCAGGTGCGTGAAGCCGTACCGGCCATCGTGGAAATCAAGTCCTACATGGATACCCATCCCAACGCTTTGCTGGCCGGTCTGGAACATCTGGACGAGCGCTATCTGAAGGCGGTGGGCTACGCCACAAAATCCAAACGCTGCGCCCGTCCGAAAATGGTGCTGGTCGCCGACGTGGTCAGCGATAACGCGGATGCGGCGGCACTGGCCGCTTCGGAGATCGTGCGCCTGGCCAATCTGCGCAGCGGGGAAGGTTTCATCGCGGTGTCCGCCGAGGCGCGCAAGAAGTTCTGGCTGGACCGCGCGCGCACCGCCGCGATCGCCAAACACACCAACGCGTTCAAGATCAACGAGGATGTGGTGATTCCACTGCCGCGCATGGGCGATTATTGCGACGGTATAGAACGCATCAATATCGAGCTGTCGCTGCACAACAAGCTAGCGCTGCTGGACGCGCTGGATAAATTCTTTGCCGGCGACCTGCCGCTATATTACCAGGACGACAGGCAGCTCGGCGATGCCGAACTGCTCGGCAACCGCGTTCACGAAGCCATGCAAGTCCTGGCCGGGGTTCGCACCCGTTGGCAGTGGCTGCGGGATAACCTGGATGAGCCTTTGGCGGACTGCCCATTTCCTCCTGCGGAAGGGTCGTTGCGTAGCAGCGGGGCACCCACCGGCGTACCCCTTGCGGGTGACGCGGAATCGAATGACGCCAGAAATGTGTTTGACTCGGTCCAGCGCCACCAGCTGACTGCTTCCTGGAAACGTGAGGTGCGCGAGCCGCTGCGCCAGATTTTTAACGGCAGCACTTACCAGCCGATACTTGACCAGTGCAACACCCTGCACCAGAGCGTGCTGAAAAGCCGCGTGTTCATCGCGTTGCACATGCACGCCGGTGACGGCAACGTGCACACCAACATTCCGGTGAACTCGGACAATTACGAAATGCTGCAGCAGGCCAATAGCGCCGTCGAGCGCATCATGAAACTGGCAAAAGACCTGGGTGGCGTGATCTCGGGTGAGCACGGCATCGGCATCACCAAATTCGATTTCCTCGAGGCGGACGAAATCAGCGCCTTCACCGCCTACAAGCAGCGGGTTGACCCGGAAGGTCGATTCAACAAGGGCAAGCTGCTGACCGGCGGCAATCTGGAGCGTGCCTATACCCCCAGCTTCAACCTGATGGAACTGGAAAGCCTGATTCTCGAAAAAAGCGAACTGAGTGAGATCTCCGATTCGATCAAGGACTGTTTGCGCTGCGGCAAGTGCAAGCCGGTGTGCGCCACCCACGTGCCGCGCGCCAACCTGCTTTATTCACCGCGCAACAAAATCCTCGCCACTTCGCTGCTGATCGAGGCATTTCTGTACGAGGAACAGACCCGACGCGGCGTTTCGATCCAGCACTTTGACGAGTTCAACGATGTCGCCGATCACTGCACGATCTGCCACAAGTGTCTGAATCCCTGCCCGGTAGACATCGACTTTGGCGAGGTATCGATCGCGATGCGCAGCTTCCTGCGCAGGCAGGGCAAGAAAAAATTCAATGTGATCAGCGCTATTTCGATGATGTTCCTGAACGCCACCGATCCGACCACCATCAAGCTGATGCGCAAGGTGAGTATCGAGTGGAGTTACAAGGCACAGCGCATCGGGCATTATCTGGCCAAGCGTTTCGGCCTGCTGAATGCCCAATTGAAGCGACCGCCTGCAACCGTGGGCCACACGCCGCTCCGGTCCCAGGTGATCCACTTCGTCAACAAACCGATGCCGGGTGGCTTGCCCAAGAAGACTTCGCGCGCGCTGCTCGACATCGAGGACAACACTATCGTACCCATCATTCGCAATCCAAAACTATCGAGTGAAGACAGCGAAGCGGTGTTTTATTTCCCCGGTTGCGGCTCGGAGCGCCTGTTCGGACAGGTCGGGCTGGCAACACAGGCGATGCTGTACGAGATCGGCGCGACCACGGTGCTGCCGCCCGGATATCTGTGCTGTGGCTATCCGCAGAATGCGTCGGGACTTACCGACAAGGCCAACCAGATCACCACCGACAATCGGGTGCTGTTCCATCGCGTCGCAAACACGCTGAATTATCTCGATATCAAGACGGTGATCGTGTCGTGCGGCACCTGCATGGACCAGCTGCTGAAATACCAGTTCGACAAGATCTTCCCCGGTTGCCGCCTGCTCGACATCCACGAATACCTGCTGGAGAAAAACGTCAAGCTGCAGGGTGTGGAAGGGGTGCGCTACATGTATCACGATCCCTGCCACACACCGATGAAAACCTATCAGCCGCTTAAAGTGGTCAATGAATTGATGGGGACGGAGGTACCGCTCAACGAACGCTGTTGCGGTGAATCCGGCACCTTCGGCGTGGCAACCCCGCAAATCGCGACACAGGTACGTTTCCGCAAGGAAGAAGTGATGATCAGCGGCGCCGACGCATTACGCGCCGATGGTTTTGCCGGTGAAGTGAAGATACTGACCTCTTGTCCGGCATGCCTGCAGGGCCTGTCGCGCTACAACGATGACAGCGGCACAACGGCAGACTACATCGTGGTGGAAATGGCCAAACATCTGCTCGGTGAAAATTGGCTGGCAGACTACGTTGGCAAAGCAAACAATGGCGGTATCGAGCGCGTTCTACTTTAAGCAACAGTTGAATATGACAATTTCGGCGGAGGCTAACAGGTGCGCAGCGCATGCTAAGCGCAGCGGCCGGAGCCAAAATCGGCTGGCGGACTACGTTGCTAAAGCAAACAACGGCGGGATCGAGCGGGTATTGCCGTGATTCGGAATTAATCCGGCAGAACGATATCGCAGGAGCGTGATTTATCGCACCCCTACTTGACTGCAAAGCAGGTCTGATGGAAAGTGCATTATCAAAACAGAGCTTTCCAACATGCTGACCTTGCCTCTCGAACCAACCGACGACAGTGCCAATCCACTTTTCAGGGATACCGAAAGTTGCGCGCAATGGTTGTCGCAGCTGCAATTGACCAACCTGCAACAGGCGCACAGCCTGCTGCTCACCCAGATCAGCGAACTCACCCGCTTCCCGATGCGCGGCCTGGTACGTTTGAACACGCTGGAGTTGCTGCGTGACACGGTTCACTACGTGCAAAATGATTATGCCAAAAAGCTCATCTCCAAGCCGCTGCCGCTGAGCGAAAACGAGCTGGTTATTTTCTTTTCCATCGTGCAGCTTTGGCAGGCGATGACACTCGGTTATCAACGTTGCCTGCAAGCCTATATCGCCGGCGACAAGCAACTCGCCAAGCATGGTGCACTTCTGTGTCAACGCTGCCTGCTGTACAGCGGGCTGGCAATTTCGGAGCACTTGCGCACACGCTATGAATTCGATGCCAGTCTATGGCAGCAATTGCACGAGTTGTATGTTTTTGCCGAAAAACAGGGGCTGCATCTCAAGGAAATATCAGACCCGCTGAAACAAGGTGCGCCGCCCATCAACTGCCGCAACATCTATGTAAAAATCCTGCTCACCTGCCACGCGCGCACGGCAGAACTCACCCGTTCACAACTGCAGCTGCTGGATGCATGGCTGACGGAATGGAGCGCTGCAGTTACCGTGCAGCGCAGCTATAAAATCAGCAAGGGCGATGCCCAGCCCCTCGCGCTGGATATAGCCGGCACTCAGGGACTGCAGCCGGTTAAATTTGTGACGCATAAAGCCGGAATGCGCTTTCTGGTAATGATGCCGCTCAGCAAATTGATACGCATAAAGATCATCATGTTGCAACAGGGCCAGACCCCGCAACAGCTAAAACTCGGCATCCACAACAGCGCGCAGGAATGTATCGAACTGCTCACCTTTTTGCATCAATGCTGGTGCGAAGACAACAACGCGCGTTTTGGTGAACGGAATCCCGGCTCGCAACACGCACAGCTCGGCTACCAACGAGAAAATATTTACACCCTGCTGTCCGGCAAAGCCTTCAGACAGGCTGCCGTGACAAACAGCATGGTGCAGCAGCAAATCGAGGCCTTTGGCCGGGTCCTGCAGGACTCCGCTACCCGGATACAGCATGAATCCGGGCTCCCGCTGGAAGACTGGCATCTCGAAAATCGAAGCATCCTTGGCGCAAAGCTTTTGCGCGTTGGCACGCTTGGAGGAAGTCTGAACCACAATCAGCTGGTAGCCTTGCGCACCGGCGATGCGGAAACTTTCATGCTGGGGGCCACGACTTGGCTGAGCGTGACGCGCACCGGACAGTTATGCATCGGTGTGCGTTATCTGCCCGGAGCCGTTCAGGCCGTCGTGCTTCATAATCCCGAAGCGGGCATGACCGCCCCCGGATTTTTATTGCAAGCCGTCCCGGCATTAAGGGCTCCTCCCAGTCTGATCATCCCGAACAACTGGTTCGAACCCGGGCGCATATTGGATATCCAGCACCAGAACGGCGAAAAGCAGCAGGCAAAAATGGGCTTCAGCGTGGAGCGCGGGATCGATTACGAGCGTGTCAGCTATACGCTGGTATAGAACCATGCATGTCTGACCCTCACCCAGCCAAGCCGTGGCTCACCCGGTTTCTTCCCTCGCGTTTGGATTGATAGAGGCGATCATCAGCGACGGAGATCATCTCATCCGGGGAAACGCATTGCTAAAATAGTGCAAGGAGCACTGCGAGAAGCCGTTCGCAGTCTAAAATCATTCGGCGGAAATTGTCATGAAGAAAGCAGAAAAGCAGCTGACGGTTATTGTAATGCGCGCTTGACCGGAAACACCATTAAAAAGGTACTACCGTTACCTTCCTCACTTTGCACTTCCAGCTTGGCCTGATGGCGCATCGCGATGTGCTTGACGATCGCAAGCCCCAGCCCTGTGCCCCCTGTTTCACGTGAGCGGCTGCGATCGACCCGGTAGAACCGCTCGGTGAGCCGCGGTATATGCTGTGCGGCGATGCCGATACCGCTGTCCTGTACCGAAAACACCGGCTGACCATCGTGCAGGGACCAGCGCAACAGGATCGTGCCGCCTTGCGGCGTATAGCGGATGGCATTGCTGACGAGATTGCCGAATGCACTGTGCAGTTCATCGCGGTTGCCAAGCAGGTTGGCAGTGCTTGTGATCTCGATCTGCATCGGATGAAGCTTCCCGCTCAGCAACTTGCCGTCCTGATAAACCCCGTTGAGCAACCCTTTTATATCCACCATTTCTTCGCGCAACGGACTCTGTTCGTTTTCCAGCCGCGACAGGGTCAACAAATCCGCCACCAGGTTGTCCATCCGTCTGGTTTGTTCGGCCATCAGTTTTAATGCGCGCCGGGCATTGTCCTGATTGAGGTCGGGCATATCTTCCAGGTTTTCGACGAATCCGCTCACCACAGTCAGCGGCGTACGCAGCTCGTGCGACACATTGGCGACGAAATCGCGACGCATCGCCTCGATGCGTTCGAACTGGGTGATGTCGCGGCTGATCAGCAATCGCTTGTTTTCGCCGTAGGGGATTAGCTTGATGGACAACACCATGTCGTCGTGGCGTGCCGGAACCATGATCAGCGGCTCATTAAAACTTGACTTGTGAATGTAATCGATGAATTCCGGCTGGCGCACCAGATAAGTGATGTCCTGCAGGATGTCATGTTCGGCATCCAGATAAAAATGTTGCTGTGCCAGCGGGTTGAACCACTCGAGGCGATTCTGTTCATTAAGGATGGCCACGCCTTCCGGCAAGGCCGAAGTGGCTTGTTCGATGTGCTGCAATTCGGCAGCCAGTTCCTGTTTGGTCTGGTTATGCAGCTTGACCATCTTGTATAGCCGGGTAAAGACCTCGTCCCATATTCCGCCCGCTTCAGGAATGGTTTCCAGACGCGCATCCCCCAACCATTGCCCGAGCTTGAACAATTGACGTGCGTGATATGCCATCACAATCAGCAACACGATCAGCATGAACAACAGCGCAATGGTGGCCGAGAACATGCCCCACATCAACAGCGCTGCCAGCGCGCTGAACAGCACGGGCAGACTTACTCGAAACCAGAAGTCTTGCAAATTGATTTCCCCGATCAAACAACTGGTGAAGCTACTAGCCATCTGACCAAGCCGTCGAAGCGGCAAGTCATTGGTTATATCCTGTGACCTCGCTGAAAAAATACTTCAGCCAGGTCAATGGTTATAACTGGTCGAAAAACGATAACCGCTACCGCGCACGGTTTGAACCACGCGATCCATTTCAACCGGCTCCAACGCGGCGCGCAGCCGGCGTATATGCACGTCTACCGTGCGTTCTTCCACGAAGACTTGCGTGCCCCATACCTGGTCGAGCAATTGCGTACGGCTATATACACGCTCGGGGTGGGCCATAAAAAAGTGCAACAGGCGAAACTCTGTAGGTCCCAATTCCACCGCCTTGCCATTTGCCGTCACACGGTGGGACGACGGCGATAACTCCAGGCCCTCCACAGCCACCGTTTCGTCCGGCATTGCCGGGATATGGCGGCGCAATACCGCACGAATCCGCGCCATCAGCTCGCGCGGCGAGAACGGTTTGGTGATGTAATCATCCGCACCCGATTCCAGGCCCAATATCTTGTCGCGCTCATCGCCACGTGCCGTCAGCATGATAATCGGGACATCCTTGGTACAAACATCCGCACGAAACTGTTTCGCCAGGATCACGCCGCTGGTATTCGGCAGCATCCAGTCCAGCAAAATAAGATCAGGTGCAGCGCTGCGTATCTGCTGCCATGCGCTATCTGCATCTTCGGCGCGCAATGCCTGAAAGCCGGCCTGCATCACATTGAATGCCAGCAACTCCTGGATAGCCGGCTCATCTTCCACAATCAAAATCTTTGCATTCATGATTTATACCTCATCTTCACACCCCACAGTTGATCCGGGATTGCGAGAATATGAACAAATTATGACAGGAAGATGACACTCGCAGATTTTATGTTTGGGACGGACGGTGATGGAACAGCACCCTCACATGCCTGTGGCGTGCGGCATCCCTTGTGAGATCAGGACAGTATGGCCGGAATTGTAACAGCCCTTTTAATCATCAACATGAAAAAGCCACCCGAAGGTGGCCTGGATAAATGACACAAACCGCGCTATAGCTCTTTGGCGTGGGCTGACAGGTATTTGGCCACCCCTTCCGTGGAAGCGCCCATACCCGCCTTGCCTTTGCTCCAGCCAGCCGGGCAGACTTCGCCGTGCTCTTCGGTAAATTGCAACGCATCAACCATGCGCAGCATTTCGTCGATGTTGCGGCCCAGCGGCAGATCGTTCACCACCTGATGACGCACCACGCCGGCCCGGTCAATCAGGAATGAACCGCGGTAAGCCACGCCGCCATTGGCTTCCACATCGTAAGCCTTGCAGATTTCATGCTTGATGTCGGCCACCAGCGGATAACGGACCTGGCCGATTCCGCCATTGTTGACCGGGGTATTCTTCCATGCGAAGTGGGAGAATTGCGAATCGATGGACACGCCGATGATCTCCACATTGCGCTTCTTGAATTCATCCAGCCTGTGGTCGAAAGCGATCAGTTCCGACGGGCAGACAAAAGTAAAATCCAGCGGATAGAAAAATATAACGGCATATTTTCCGTTGATATGCTTTTTCAGATTGAACGTTTCGTTGAAGTCGTTGTTGCCCATCACGGCAACAGCATTGAAATCAGGGGCGGCTTTGCCGACGAGTACAGCCATGTATTTCTCCTGGAGAGTGAATTATTTTTGAGGCACGCAATTTAGGCTTTTGCTATCGCCGCGTCAACCTTGTGTCCCTTGTGGGATTCTAATCAGCCCGGATGCGGCAACAAGGGAAGTCATCGCGGCCGCCCATAACATGGCCGGAATACGTGTCGCAGGCCGGGCCGGATTGCCGGACCGTTCCTGGCAAAATCACGCGTGCACAGCGCGGCGCGAGACTTGCACCGCTACGATATGCAGCGCTGCGGCAGCAATCAGATACAGGAACGCGCTTTGCAGATAAGGAAGGAAGTATTGGGCAACCTGGCTGCCATATTGAGCCGCGCTCATTTTGCTGAAGTAATCGGCCAGCAGATAAAAACTGGCGTTCGAAATCAGAAATGCCGCGCTGGTAGCCGCAAAAGCGATTGCCGCGAATTCAGACAGGCTGTGCAACGAGAACCTGTAGCGTCCCGCATAAAATCCACCGGCGAACCACAACACCAAATAAGTCGGGATCAGGAACCAGTAAGCCGGCGAGAAACACCAGCCATCCACCCCCCCGTAGTTGAGCGCCAGGTAATCCACCAGTCCCGCCTCGATTAACAGCAGCGGAAAAGCCCAGCGCGGCAGATAAAAGCCCGCCAACAGGAATACCGCCAACGAAGCATCCGGCAGGTGCATTGACGAGCCGAAATGGTATTCGCGCGTCGCCGCCATCAGCGCGGCGAGTCCTACAAAAATTGCGATGGTTTTTGTTTGGGTGTTATTCATTATTCATTCCCGAATTTAATTTGTTTCAATGGCGGCAACATTACACGAAGCCGGAGAAAAAGCAAAGGCGGCCATGCCACCTTTATTGCTGGTAGTTCAAACTTACAAACACAGTACGGCCCAATGTGTTGTAGCCATGCACCAGCGCGTAATCAAGATTGAACAAATTATCGATCCGCGCAGAGACGGAAAGACTTTTTTCGACCTGGTAATGCGCGTTCAGATTAAACACCTGATAGCCGGGCAAGGTAACCGGCGCATACGTATTGATGTCACTATCCTTGCGCTGGCCGCTGTATTGCCATTCCCCACCCGCTTCCCATGCACCGAAATGCTGCGTCATTGCGAGGTTGGCAAGCTGCTTTGCACGACGCAACAACTCCAACCCGGTTGTTGTGTCGCGCGGGTTCTGTCGCGTAAAGTTTGCCGTCACATGAGTGTCGCCATACTCGCCGGCATAACTCAATTCTCCGCCGTCGATTTGCGCCCGATTGATGTTGATGACCGTGCTGCAAGCCGTGTTGCAGGCAATCAAATCGCTGATGCGATTATCGAAATACGCCGCATCCAGGCGCTGGCCATTCGCTGCATAGTGCAAACCCAGCTCCCTGTTCTTCGAACGTTCAGGCTGCAGGTTCGGATTGCCCTGGTAACCGAATGACAACGGGTAATACATGTCATTGAAGGTCGGCGCCTTGAACGCATTGCTGATGCTCGCCGTCGCACGCCAGCCTTCCGCAAACGACCATCCATAGCCGAACAGCCCGGTATTGGTGGTACCGAAATCCGAGTAACGATCCTGGCGCAGATTGAGTTGCACCTGCTGTGGCCCGTATTCGGCCACATAGCCACCCAACAGACTGTTCACGTTGCGTGAGTTCCGGGTAAACAGCGTGTCTGAAGAAACCGATTGCACCAGATTCTCCAAGGCCAGGTTGACGTGCCGGGTATCGGCAATCTTCAGTTCATTTTGCCAGGCTAGCTGTTTGTTGACAGTCCTGAAACGGCTGGTTTGAACGCCATTCAAATAGTCCTTGCTGTCATCCGTGCCATGCGCCCACTTCAACTTGCTGTGCCACATGGCACTCAGCTGGTCGTCCGATGACAACGACCATTTGTCGATTGCAGCCTTGGTGTTATTGCGGTCAGTTGTAGCCGCATCAAATGGATTGTCGTACTGGCTATCGCCGCGCGTGCTGAACACTGAAGCTGATAATTGATGATCGGCATTGATCGCGTGTTTGACCAGCGCATCAAGAGTCGTATTGTCGTAGCCATCCTTGTCGGGGTTGGCGGTGGGTGCGATTTGCGTATTGATCGCCGATATCCCGTCTGTTTTCACATTACCGACATTGATGCTGAACGAAGTCGCTTCCACGGCACCCGAAAATCCCGCTGCCAGATGTTGTGTGCCATGGCTGCCCAATCCAATGCTGGCATTGAATTCCGGAGCACCATGCCCGCGTTTGGTGAACAACTGAATCACCCCGCCAATGGCTTCGGAACCGTACAGGCTGCTGACGTTGCCACGCACCACCTCAATGCGTTCTATGCTGTCCAGCATGATGTGTTCGAGGGCTGTCGTGCCGGCAGTGGCAGAGTTAATGCGCACACCGTCCAGCAATACCAGCACCTGATTTGAATTGGTGCCACGCATGAAAACACTGCTCACTTTGCCCAACCCGCCGCTTTGTATGACATCGACACCGGCCACAGACCGCAACAGGGTCGGCACATCCGATGCGCCTGAATTGCGAATTTCCCGCTCATTAATCACAGTTGTGTCGGCGATAGTCTGATCCAGCGATTGCGACATGCGTGTGGGTGTCACAATCAACAATTCCATGGGAGTGTCGGCATAAGCTGCACAAGGAAGTGAGAGCGCACCGAATAGCACGCCCGCAAAAAGTAGTTTTTGTTTCATTGTCGTTCCCGAGTAAATTCCAAGCGTCCCCGTTGGAAAACTAATAATCAGGAAATACGACAGGCAGATAAAACAGAACATTGACGACGATGTCGCAAATTATTGTTCCGATGTGCCGCCCGCAGCATCTCCCGTCCCTAGTGGTTCTCAGGCCGGTATCCGGGCTCGCGAGTCTTGATTTGCCGCCTTCCCATAAGATCCCCTGGGGGGATTGCTCACAGTGGCACACTGGCAAATCCACACTCGCTTACCGTTGCGGGGGCAGCTCAGGCATAGGGAACCAATGTTCCCGCACCTGCTTCCCGTTTAACTCGCCTGCATGCAGACAAGCACCTTGAAAACGGTACGCACTTTATCACAGACGTAGTAAGTCCTGCTGAAACATGAATCAGCAAAATCCTACAAATTGCTTCCATATATCCACCTTAGCGTTTGACTTGTCTACACTTTCCAATTTATAGTCGGTTCATGGAAAACGAACTGGACGCACTGGAAAGCAAACTCGACCTGTTGATACAAGTCAACCGCCAGTTGCGGGCCGAGAATCACCAGTTGCGCCAGGAGCTAGCGCACGCTCTCAGTAGCAATCGACAGTACAGCGACAAGATGGATAGCGCTAAAGCGCGCCTTGAAAAGCTGCTGGTTACCCTGCCCGAAGACCAAACATGACCAACACCACCAAAACGCTCGAAATCAAACTGCTCGACCGTGAATTACGCGTCGTCTGCCCGGAGGGTGAACACAGCGAATTGCTCGAGGCTGTGGCCTTTCTGGACAAGCGTATGCGCGAAATTCGCGACGCCGGAAAGATCGCCAGCGTCGAGCGGATCGCGCTGATGGCTGCACTCAACATCACCCACGAGATGCTCGGCATGAAAGTCGGTCGCGGCATTGACCTTGCAGACTTTAAGCGTAGAATGGGTTCCATGCAGACAGCGATTGATGAGGCATTAGCCGAGCAAAATTCGCTGTTCTGACAAGGCTTTCAGCCTTTGACTGATAAAAAAACAGCCATCCCACCAGTTTGTCATAAAGACAACCAGCAAGTGGCTGGTTATACACCGGCAAAATACGCCGGAACAGTCTTTGGTTATAGTTTGTCCCCTGCGGTGTTCGACAGGCCTATAATTCTTTGAACCAATAAGCTTTGCTTAAGGCCGCAGCCTTTAATGTTACTGTTGTGCGCGTCCCTTGCGGACGTACCTGATGTAACCTGGATGCGACCCTCTTGAACCCAGGTTCAAGATGCTGGGTCAACGGCACAGGCGGGGGGCTCTATTCCAGTGCGACCTTGATTACTCCGGGTCGCACTTTTTATGGGTGAACTTGAACCATGCGCTACTGGCTGATGAAATCCGAGCCATCCGATGTCAGCATAGATGACCTCGCCAACCTTCCCGATCAAACCGTGGCCTGGTATGGCGTGCGCAACTATCAGGCGCGCAACTTCATGCGCGACCAGATGAAGGTCGGCGACGGCGTGCTGTTTTACCACTCCAATTGCAAGGTGCCCGGCATCGTCGGCATCGCCCGGGTCAGCAGCACTGCCTATCCCGATGCCACGCAATTCAAACGCGCAGGCAAATACTTCGACCCCAAAGCCACGCCCGAACAGCCACGCTGGTTCAATGTGGATGTGCAACTGGTCAGGAAGATCGCGCTCATCTCAATCGATGAACTGCGCAAGCATCCTGAGCTTGAGCGTATGCGCACTTTGCAACGCGGCAACAGGCTGTCCATCACGCCGGTTGATCCCGCCGAGTGGAAATTTATCACCACCAGACTGGGGCACAACTAGCATGGAATGGGACATCAGCTATCTGCTGCTCGGCGCCGTCGCGGGATTCCTGGCCGGGTTGTTCGGCGTGGGAGGCGGATTGATCCTGGTACCGGTGCTGCTGTTTTTGTTCGACCTGCAGCATTTCCCCGCTGAACATGTGATGCTCCTTGCTCTCGGCACCTCGATGGCGGTTATCCTGTTCACGTCGCTGTCCAGCCTGCGGGCACACCATCGCCACGGCGCGGTAAACTGGCGCGTGGTGCGCAACATCACCCCCGGCATTCTGCTCGGAACCGGCCTGGGAGCTTCAATCGCGGCATACATTCCGACGCGCGGTCTGGCGATATTCTTCACCTTGTTCGTGTATTCGGTGGCGGCGCAGATTCTGCTCGATTTCCGTCCGCATGCTGCCCGCCAGTTACCCGGTGCAATCGGCATGACGTCAACCGGCCTGATCACCGGCTGTTTGGGCAGCCTGGTCTCCATCGGCGGCGGAGCCATCATCGTCCCCTTCCTGGTCTGGTGCAACGTATCGCTCAGAATTGCGATTGGCACCTCGGCAGCAATCGGTTTCCCGGTCGCGGTCGGCGGGACGATCGGATATATATTCACCGGATTCAACATCCCCGCGCTGCCCGCACACTCTCTCGGTTTTGTCTATCTGCCCGCCTTATCCTGGATTGCACTTGCCAGCGTCTTCACCGCACCGTTGGGCGCAAAAGCGACCCATCACATGAAGATCGGCCGGTTGCGCAAACTCTTCGCGCTGCTGTTGCTGGTGCTGGCAACCAAGCTATTGCTCAAAGTCATCGCATGAGTTGAATGCGCATCTTTCCCCGCCCGAACCGGAATAGATAACCTTCACGACAGACCGCCATCGGTGCAATGGTTTTCGAAACATTTGGACACGAATTTAACACCTTTTTTAAAAGGTCTGGCTATAATGAAGCGCCGTGTCTTCGTGAAGTTTCTTATTGCAAGCAACATCTGAAAACGGTTAGATTTTTTAAGAATGCTGCAAATTTATTCACCCAACCGAGGAGCAATAATTATGACTCAGCAATATTCCCGTTTCATGCGCTGGACCAGCCGCGTGGTTATGTTAAGCATGCTGGCCATGGGTTTGCCTATGCAATCCGCTTTTGCCGTTATGGTCGACACAAACCAGACCGTTGTCCATGAGTTGGCTAACCAAGACCGCGCCAAGATCAATGCATTTCTTGACCGAGCGGACGTAATCGCCCAGCTGCAAAAACAGGGTGTGACTGCCAATCAAGCGAAAGCGCGCGTCTATGCGATGACCGACGATGAAGCCCACAATATTGCCGGGAAACTGGATCAATTGCCGGCCGGTGGTGATGTCCTCGGCGTGTTGCTCACCGTATTCATCGTGTTGCTGATCACAGACATCCTGGGATTCACCAAGGTCTTCCCGTTCACACACTCAATCAACAACCGATAATTCATGTCTATCCCGAACGCCCGCTCACTGGTAGTGGGCGTTTTTCTTTTGTGCCTGGGCGCCTGCGCAACCCCGCCGCAGACGCGCCTGATGCTGAGTTCCCCCCCCGCCTCCTTGCCCAGGCACGTCGAACTGACCAGTGTTCCCTATTTTGCTCAGGATGCCTATCAATGCGGTCCGGCATCGCTGGCAATGTCTTTGAATGCGGTCGGGTTTTCGGTTACGCCAGAGATACTCAAGTCCGAACTTTATTTGCCTGACAGGCACGGCAGCCTCCAGGTCGAAATGCTGGCTGCCGCGCGCCGCAACGGCGCTGTCGCCTATCAGTTGGCACCCGAATTGAATGATGTGATGCAGGAAATCGCAGCCGGATCACCGGTCGTGGTACTGCAGAATCTGGCGTTTTCCTGGTATCCGGTCTGGCATTACGCGGTGGTGATCGGCTACGATCTCGACCAGGCCGAAATCATCCTGCGTTCGGGGCCCGAGCAACGGCAAGTTTTGCCGATGAGAACATTCGAATACACCTGGGCACGCAGCAACTACTGGGCGATGGTCGCCATGCCGCCGGGCAAAATTCCGGAAACTGCCGATGCAACCCGTTTTATCGCCGCAGTCAGCGCACTCGAAAAAATCAGCGGCCCCGGGAAGGTACAGGGCACATACATTGCCGCATTGAAGCGCTGGCCCGGAAACCTGTCCGCGCAAATCGGCGTCGGCAACGCCGCCTATCAGTTGCATGACCTCGACCAGGCAGAGGTGGCTTTCCGTCTGGCAGCACACGACCATCCCGATTCAGTCGCCGCTTTCAATAACCTGGCACAAACCCTGTACGACCAGGGGCATTCCGATGAAGCTCTGCAAGCCGCACACCGGGCGGTCAGCCTGGGCGGTCCGCTCGCACAGACCGCGCAGGAAACACTGGCAGAGATCGAACGCGCAAAGAAAAAGTAACCGTCCCGGCATCCTTTTCCATGTGACTTTATTCAGTCCATGCATCAATGCAATAATGCCCCATGGTTTCAACTCCCAAACAATCACCCCTGTCATCCGGGAACATCCAGTCCCTGCTTGATACCGTGTCGAAAACTTTTGCTCCCGCAGAAGTTGAAATGATACGCAAAGCATGCGAATTGGCCGGGCCGTTCTATGCCGGACAAGTCGAACTGACCGGCGCACCGCTCATGCAGCACGCCCTGGGCGCGGCAGATATTCTGGCCGGCATGAACATGGATCATGAAACCATCGCTGCCGCCATCCTGCATGCCGTGCCCGAATACCTGGCTGACTGGCAGGAAAGGATAATCCGGGATTTCGGCACCAACGTGAAGATGCTGGTCGAGGGCATTTCGCGCATGGAACAGATTCAGCTATTCAGCGAGATGCCCAGTCATGGCAAAAAAAACAAGGAAGAAGCCGCGCAGCAGATCGAAAGCCTGCGCAAGATGTTGCTGGCAATGGTAGAGGACATCCGTGTGGTGCTGATCAAGCTGGCCGAACGCACCCAGACCTTGCGCCATCTGTCCGGCGCAAGCGCCGAGCAACAGAAACTGATCGCGCAGCAGAGCCGCAGCCTGTTTGCGCCACTGGCCAACCGCCTCGGCGTATGGCAACTCAAGTGGGAACTGGAAGATCTTTCGGTGCGCTATCTCGAACCGGAACTGTACAAGAAAGTCGCGAAACTGCTGGATGAACGCCGGGTCGATCGCGAGCAGTACATAGCTGCCGTGGTAGCCAGGCTGAAACAGGCGCTGAGCCAGGCAGGCGTCGCTGCCGAAGTGACCGGACGTCCAAAACACATCTACAGCATCATCAACAAGATGAAGCGCAAACACCTGGATTTCAGCGAGCTTTATGACGTTCGGGCGCTCAGAATTCTCATAGACGACGATAAAGTGGATGGAATCGGGGCCTGTTACACCGCGCTCGGCCTGGTGCATGAATTGTGGGTGCCGATCGAAAGCGAATTCGACGACTACATCGCGCACCCCAAAAGCAACAACTATCGATCGCTGCACACCGCCGTGATCGGCCCGCGCGGTCTGGCACTCGAAGTGCAGATACGCACCCGCGAGATGCATCGGCATTCCGAGCTCGGTGTCGCCGCCCACTGGCGCTACAAGGAAGGCGTGAAATCGGATACCCGCTTCGATGAAAAGATTGCCTGGTTGCGCCAGATACTGGAATGGAAAGAAGAACTCGCCGATAAGGGTGACCTGCAGGAGCAATTCAGGAACGAATTGTTCCACGACCAGGTGTATGTGCTCACGCCGCAGGAAAAAGTGATCGCGATGCCGAAAGGCGCGACCCCGGTGGAATTCGCCTACATGCTGCACACCGATATTGGGCACCGCACCCGTGGCGCAAAGGTGGACGGCGGTATCGTGCCGCTCAACTACAAACTACAGAACGGACAACGCGTTGAAATCCTGACGGTTAAACAGGGCGGGCCGAGCCGCGACTGGATCAATCCGTCACTCGGCTTCCTGCAAAGCCCGCGTATCCGCGCCAAGGTGCGCGCCTGGTTCAAGAGCCAGAACTTCGACGAAAGTGTAGCGCAGGGCCGCACACAACTGGATCGCGATCTGCACCGGCTCGGCATTACTTCCATCAACCAGGAAAAGCTCGCGCAGCGATTGCACTTTAACAAGCAGGAAGACTTTCTCGCGGCCATCGGACGCAACGAAGTCACGCAACGGCGCATCGCCGTCGCGATTCAGGAAGAACTGCCCGCCAAGGTGATCGCGCTGGCAAAACCAAAGATGCTCAAGCCTGCAACCGAACGTACTTCCCAGGCAGATATTACCGTTGGCGGCGTGAACAACCTGATGACCCGCATCGCAAAATGCTGTAACCCGGTACCGGGCGACGCCATCGTCGGCTACGTGACCCGCGACCGGGGCATCACGATACATCGCGAAGACTGTTCATTCATGTTGCGTCTGACAGAGAGCAGAAAAGATCGCAAGCTGACGGCGCAGTG
>JBBRFZ010000014.1:0-30996 GCA_038241165.1 Burkholderiales bacterium
CCGCTCACTTATTTCACCCGCTGTCTCGACTATGATTCGCTCCACCTCATCATCCAGCAAAGACCGTCGGTATTTCACCGGAAACACAACGTGGTAATGAATCTGCCACGCGCAATGGCTCGCTTTATGAACAACAGGGATACTTTCCATCCGTCCATACTAAACCCAAAACCCATCCCCGTGGCAAGCCACGGGGAATCGCAAGTTCAAGAAGGTTTGTTATCAGGATCAAAGCTGACCTTAAACACATTAAGTCGTATGATCGAGAATGCCATGTCTTTCCCTCATATGTGAATTGTTAGCGCCCTAACAGCTATTGACGCACGAGAAATACGCTGCACAGATTCTGTGTTGAGGCCTCGATCAGCTTCAATTCCTCTCGATCCTTAGTAGCCATTCTTCTGCCCTCCAGTCGCTTAATATGTTGCTTTGCAAGTGTGCGCAAAAGTGAGACGTATTGGTCATAGCTGAACCCGAACAACCGCTGTAGATCATTCTGACGAATTTCCTCTTCCTCAGTCACATAATCGTCTTCGAGTATCCATACAGCCTGCGCATATACTATCTGTTTGACAGCATCTCCCCGAAGTCTGTTGAAATCTCTCCCATTGATCCGAAAGACCGCGACCATTCTTTCCAGTTCATGTATCTCTGCCTTAGTGAGCTTATGATCGTCAACGCACCTTCGTGCGAAGATGAGAGCTAGGTCGAGAAGAATTTCTTGGATATTCAGATTTGGTGGTATTACTTCAGTCTCGATTAGCCTGTCGAAGCTATTGGCTGAAAATGCATCAGAGGCCAATAGGTCTGTGATCGAGCGAATTGGACCAGACAACTCCTTTGAATCAAAATATCGTCTAAACACCTCACTACGGATAAACGTGTCACTCATAGGTATATCCTCAGCAGGCACAGTGAACTTCGTGGGCTATCAGTATTCTCTAAACTGCCTAACAGTTATTCATATGACAGATTCGTCCGAACATGTTTTGATAATGCTGACAGAGCGTTTCATAATTTTTTTAACCGATAATGTAATTAGACGGTAACATTGACCTTCCACATTTGGACTCTACAGCCATTTACAAACGGCAGCAATCGGGAAGCATGATTGATGGTAGCGATGGGCTGCAACTGGCACGAAGCAGCTGTTTACTTAAATGACGCAAAGCTGCCATTGGATGAATCAAAGCGAAGAAGTTAAACGGCTGCAATGAGTCGCTATGTGGAGATACACATAGGGGTCGGGAGCGGCAGTTCAAAGGAGTATCCCCGAACGGCAACTATGGCCGAAGAACATCCGTGTTGGTAATATAAACACTACCTCGCCTTATCCACCGCTTCTTCCACCCTTTCCACCGTGATGATTTCCATGCCTGCGATCTTTTGCTTGGGCGCATTGGCCTTGGGAATGATCGCCTGCGTAAATCCCAGCTTGGCAGCCTCTTTCAAGCGTTCCTGGCCGCGCTGCACCGGACGCACCTCTCCGGCAAGACCCACCTCGCCGAACACCACCATTTTTTCCGGCAGCGGCTTGTTCTTCAGCGAAGAAACAATCGCGAGCAGCACCGCAAGATCGGCGCCTGGCTCGGTGATCTTCACGCCGCCCACCGCGTTGATGAATACGTCCTGATCGAAGCAGGCGATGCCGGCATGGCGGTGCAGCACGGCCAGCAGCATCGCCAGGCGGTTCTGTTCCAGACCCAGCGACAACCGCCGCGGGCTGGGCGAATGCGCCTCGTCCAGCAGCGCCTGTATCTCGACCAGCAACGGGCGCGTACCCTCCTGAGTGACCATCACGCACGAACCGGCGACCTGTGAGCCATGCTGCGACAAGAACAGCGCGGACGGATTGCTCACTTCGCGCAGGCCTTTCTCGGTCATCGCGAACACGCCGAGTTCGTTCACCGCGCCGAAGCGGTTCTTGAATGCGCGCACCAAACGAAAACTGGAATGGGTATCGCCCTCGAAATACAGCACGGTGTCCACGATGTGCTCCAGCACACGCGGTCCGGCCAGTGCGCCTTCCTTGGTGACGTGTCCGACCAGGATCATGGTGACATTGCTGCTCTTGGCCACACGGGTGAGTTGTGCCGCGCATTCGCGCACCTGCGACACCGAGCCGGGGGCGGAAGTGAGTTGTTCGGAATACACGGTCTGGATGGAATCGATCACCACCACATCCGGTTTTTCATGCGTGATGGCCGCCTGGATCTGTTCCAGCTGGATCTCCGCCAACAGATGCATTGCATGTGCATCCAGCAGCAGCCGCTTGGCGCGCAATGCAATCTGTTGGGTCGATTCCTCGCCACTCACATAAAGAACTCTCTTGTGCGCAGAGAGATGCGCCAGAGTCTGCAACAACAGGGTGGATTTGCCGATACCGGGATCTCCGCCTATCAGCACCACCGCGCCCTGCACCAGCCCGCCGCCCAGCACGCGATCGAACTCGGCGATCCCGGTGGGCGTGCGCGGCACCTCTGCGGCTTCGACCTCGGCAAGCATTTGCACTTTGCCGGTTGCAGCCAGCGCGTTGAAGCGGTTCTTCCCGCTCGCCGCAACTTCTGCCACGCTCTCCACCAGGGTGTTCCATGCGTCGCAATGCGGGCACTGACCCTGCCACTTGGATACCTGCCCGCCGCATTCGGTACAGGAGTAAATCGTTTTTGGTTTTGCCATGTCTATTTTTTATTTGGCTTTTGTGCGGCCAGCCGGAGGAATTAAATGCCGTTTATTGCACCCCTCATATCCGGGGGCCATCATTATTCATTGTTTGGGCGGTCGCATAAAGAACCACCGTAAATCAGGCATGGGTTGAACAGGTTTATTTGCCCAGCAGCCCCAGTCCTATCATGTTATTCACCATGACTTTGATGTAGGACTTGATGAGATTCTTGTCCGAGTCGTTTATCCCTGTCTCCGATGACGCAGCCCAGATCAACTTGTCGGTCTTTGCATCATACAGGTTGGTCTCGATGACTGCATATTCGTCATTGGCGATATAACCCGGCGTGTACATGTATCGGTAGCCATAAGCATAATAGTTCGGCCAGGTATCGTAAAACGGCGGCGGATAATAGGGCGTCCCCGGCACATAGACCTGCACGACTTTTTTGCTCACCAGCCTGGTGATGAGCACCGTATCCGCTCCCAGTTCGGCCACTTTTTTCGCTATATCCGCCTGGTTGCCCTGTTGCTCATCGGGAAGAACGGTATAGCTTGCGATGGCATCCGTGCCGTGGGATTTCAGCTGCCGGACAAACTCGTCTTCAAACAATCTTCTATTGAGCGGACTCTTGGCCACCCCGATTACCATGATCCTGGCAGGACGTGCCTGGTATGACGGGTCTTTCCAGACCGAGGTAAGCTGCGTTGAGGCGCATGCCGAGAGCAGCAAGGCTACGGGAACCAGATAAACCAGCGGATTGCGTAAATACTGCAGCATCATTTGTGCTCCTTTACCCGGCGATAGACATGCAAAGCATACGCCAGTTCAATTTGCCATACCTGCCTCGCAACTCACCCCTGAGTCACTTGGTGTTTGGCCAGAAATTTATCCAGCTGATTGGCGAATTCCCGGCGGTCGCCCTGACTTAAGGCCGGCGGACCACCCGTATCCACGCCGCTACCGCGCAAGCCATCCATGAAATTACGCATGGTCAGCCTCTCCTGAATGGTGTCCACGGTATAAAGCTCCCCGCGAGGATTCAGGACATGCCCGCCCCGCGCGATCACATCGGCGGCCAGCGGGATATCGGCCGTAATCACCAGGTCGCCGACTTCGACCAATTCCACGATCCGGTTATCAGCCACGTCAAAACCCGCCGGCACCTGCATGACCCGAATATATTGCGAAGGCGGGCAATACAGCATCTGGTTCGCAACCAGCGTGAGCCGGATTTTTCGCCTGTCTGCCGCACGAAACAATATTTCCTTGATGACCTTGGGACACGCATCGGCATCCACCCAAATCTGCATAAACTGTCTCCCTGTGCCGGGCCGGTTGCGATAACCGGCGGCAATTATTGCTCAATAAAAATAGTACAGTATCGTCGTTTGCCTCACTTCGCAGCAACACTATTATCGCCCCGGGATATTGCGGTCTAATATCAAAGTCGGCATGCTAGAATCGTCACAACCACGGCAAGGTGGATTGCAAAATATCCGGGGTTATTTTCATCACTCCGCCGACCGGGAATGGCTGTAGTTGTTTGCAAGTTTAGACACTTATAATTAATTCACGAGGATAAACACAAATGAAATACTTCAACATACTGGCTGCCGCATTTGCCCTGTCATTGTCCCTGACATCATTTAATGCGACGGCATCTGAAACACATGCGGCAAAAAAACATGTGGTGATACAGGTCAGCGATGCTGATAGTGGCAAATGGAATCTGGCGCTCAACAATGCAAAAAATGTACAGACAGCAATCGGGGCGGACAAGGTCGATGTCGAGATCGTCACTTACGGTCCCGGAATAGGCATGCTCAAAATGGATTCCGTCGTCGCCAACCGGATCGATGAGTCCAAGAAGGCGGGTATCGCCATCGTGGCTTGTCAAAACACCATGAGGCACATGAAGCTGACGGATGCCGACATGCTTCCAAACACCAGTTACGTCCCTTCCGGTGTGGTTGAGCTAATTAAAAAAGAAGAACAAGGGTACGCATACATTCGCCCTTGACAGGCACAGGGTATCAACGATCCGGCGCTCCACACGGGGCACCGGATTACATTCATCGGCAACCGCGGTTTCAAGGTATGAAGCTATTCATTTAATCCTCACCTGTGTGTAAAAGCCGAACTTGATTTCGCTATCTCGCGTAAAATCGCAGCGGTTCCACATGGCTGTACCCAGGCATCAACCCCATCATTTTTTGACCGGATAACCCAATCTCTATCGTGTCTGCAGAAGTCGAACGTTTCTTTTCCGAACTGAGCCCGCTTGCCACCGAAGTCGTGTTGTTCCGCCCGCGCGGGCAACAGCGCGAAATGGCGTTGGCGGTTGCCGAGGCGATACGCGATAACGCGATCCTGGTAGTCGAGGCGGGAACCGGAACCGGTAAGACTTTTGCCTACCTGGTTCCCGCGCTGCTCGCAGGCGGCAAGGTGATCATCTCGACCGGCACCAAGAACCTGCAAGACCAGCTCTTCCAGAAGGACCTGCCCATGGTGCGCGATGCACTCAAGGCACCTGTATCGGTGGCGTTGCTCAAAGGGCGTGCCAATTATGTGTGCCACTACCATCTGGATCGCGCATTGAGCGACGGACGTTTTGCGACGCGCGAGGACGTCAAACATCTGGGCAAAATCAAGCAATACGCCAAGGTCAGCGCTTCCGGCGACAAGAGCGGCCTGTCTGACGTCCCGGAGAATGCGCCGATCTGGATGCAGGTCACCTCGACGCGAGACAACTGTCTCGGCCAGGAATGCCCCAACCACAAGGAGTGCTTTGTGCTCAAGGCACGTACCGAGGCGATGAAAGCGGACATCGTGGTGGTGAACCATCACCTGTTTTTCGCCGACGTGATGTTGCGCGACGAGGGTGTCGCGGAACTGCTGCCGGCCTGCAACACGGTGATTTTCGACGAGGCACACCAGTTGCCCGAGACCGCCAGTCTTTTCTTCGGCGAGACGCTGTCCACCGCACTGTTGCTCGACCTGGCACGCGACACGCGCATCGAGGCGGCAGCCGGGGCAAAGGATTTTGCGGCACTGCCCAAGGCCTGCGACGAGCTGGACAAGGCTGCGCGCGACTTGCGGCTGGTGTTCAAGAAAGAAGGCCGGATGCCCGCCGCCGCGACGGAAAATTTCAAGGAGTTCGCACCCGCGCTGAAGACACTGGGCGAGAAGCTGGGACAGCTGTCCGGCTTGCTGGAAAAACAGGCGGAACGCAGCGAAGGGTTGGAGAACTGCTGGCAACGCACGCAGGCGCTGGCGCTACAGCTCAAGCAATGGCAATCGGACGACGAACCCGATCAGGTGCGCTGGCTGGAAGTGTTCCATCATTCTTTGCAACTCAACACCACACCGCTGTCCATCGCCGAAATCTTCGAAAAACAGATCGGCGGAAGCGCGCGCGCGTGGATATTCACTTCCGCGACGCTCGCGGTGAAGCAGGATTTTTCGCACTACCAGGGCGAGATGGGTTTGCTCAAGGCCAAGACCGCATGCTGGGACAGCCCGTTCAACTATGCCGAACAGGCATTGCTTTATGTGCCTGCCAACCTGCCGGAACCGAACAGCGAAGGCTATACCGAAGCGGTGGTGCAGGCCGCGCTGCCGCTGCTCGAAGCGAGCAAGGGTCGCGCCTTCCTGCTGTTCACCAGTCTGCGCGCGATGCAGCGCGCCCACGAGATCCTGCAGGCGGAATTCGACCGGCGCGGCTGGAACTTTCCGCTGCTGCTGCAGGGCGAAGGCTCGCGCAACGAGTTGTTGACGCGCTTCCGGTCGCTCGGCAATGCGGTACTGCTCGGCAGCCAGTCGTTCTGGGAGGGGGTGGACGTGCGCGGCGAAGCACTGTCACTGGTGATCATTGACAAGCTGCCGTTCGCGCCGCCCGACGATCCCGTGCTGGCGGCGCGCATCGCGCAACTCAACAAGCAGGGGCGCAATGCATTCATGGAATACCAGTTGCCGCGCGCCATCATCACGCTGAAGCAAGGCGCCGGCAGGCTGATACGCGATGAAACCGACCGGGGCGTGCTGATGATCTGCGACCCGCGCCTGATCAGCAAACCCTATGGCAAGCGCATCTGGCAGAGCCTCCCGCCAATGAGGCGCACCAGAGTCGCAGAAGAAGCTGTGGCATTCTTCAAGACCGCTTAGTTTTCCCCCGATCTGGATAGTGCCTCATAGAAGTAGCGCCACAAATTCCACGGGCTTCCGTATCGAGGCGGTACAAGAGGCGATCAACCGTTATGGCACGCCGGAGATATTCAACACGGACCAGTGCTGTCAATTCACCCGCAGAAAAGGGCGGCATTTCAAATTACTTTGAAGCACCGCCCTCATGTTATGTACCGGACTTCCACCAGCGTTTTAAATTCGCTTTAATAGCCCTTAAGACATGGTACCAGAATCAGGCAACGTCGAAACGATCCAGGTTCATCACTTTGGTCCAGGCTTTTACGAAATCGCTGACAAACTTCTTCTGCGAGCCCGCCGTTCCGTAGACTTCAGTCAGGGCTCGCAGTATCGAGTTGGAACCAAAAACAAGATCCACACGGGTGCCGGTCCATTTCAGTTTGCCCGTCTTGCGATCACTGCCTTCAAACATATCTTCGTCTTTGGATGTTGCTTTCCAGGCTGTAGCCATGTCGAGCAGGTTGATGAAGAAATCGTTGGTGAGCAAACCCGGGCGCTTGGTGAAGATGCCATGCCGGGTCTGTCCGACGTTGGTATTCATGGCACGCATGCCGCCGACCAGAACCGTCATTTCAGGCGCGGTAAGCGTCAGCAGTTGTGCCTTGTCGAGCATCAGTTTCTCGGCCGAGATGCTGTATTTGGCTTTCTGGAAATTGCGGAATCCGTCGGTGATGGGTTCCAGCACAGCCATCGCTTCAACGTCGGTCTGAGCCTGCGAGGCATCCATGCGACCTGGCGTAAAAGGCACGGTCACGTTTACGCCGGCATCCTTCGCGGCCTTTTCGACACCGGCATTACCCGCCAGCACAATCAGGTCAGCCATGGAGACTTTTTTGCCGCCCTTTGCCGAACCGTTGAAATCTTTCTGGATTCCTTCAAGCTTGCCCAGCACCTTGCTCAGTTGCGCGGGTTGATTAGCTTCCCAGTCCTTCTGCGGCGCGAGACGAATACGCGCACCGTTTGCTCCGCCGCGCTTGTCGGAGCCGCGGTACGTGGATGCCGACGCCCAGGCGGTCGACACCAGTTGCGAGACCGACAGGCCCGAAGCCAGCAGCTTGTCCTTGAGGGAGGCAATATCCTTCGCAACGATCAACTTGTGATTGACCGCAGGAATGGGATCTTGCCAGAGCAGTTCTTCCTTCGGCACCTCAGGGCCAAGATAACGCGAACGCGCGCCCATGTCACGGTGGGTCAGTTTGAACCAGGCGCGCGCGAAGGCATCAGCAAACTCATCCGGATTCTTTTGGAAGTGGCGCGCGATTTTTTCGTAGGCCGGATCCATCCGCATCGCCATGTCCGCTTCGGTCATGATGATCGGCACTTTCTTCGACGCATCGGCTGCAGCCGGGGCCATGTTGCCATCGGTTGCCTGTTTTGGCGTCCATTGATGTGCACCTGCCGGACTCTTGGATAACACCCAATCATAGCCGAACAACATGTCGAAATAGCTCATGTCCCACGTGATCGGGGTTGGCGTCCAGGAGCCTTCCAGGCCGCTGCCGATTTGATCGCCGCCCTTGCCGCTGCGGAACGTACTTTTCCAGCCGAGGCCCTGCTCCTCAAGGCCGGCAGCTTCGGGTGCAGGTCCGACCAGCGCTGCGTCGCCCGCTCCATGGCACTTGCCGAAAGTGTGACCGCCGCAGGTGATCGCCACGGTTTCGTAATCATTCATCGCCATACGCGCGAAAGTCTCGCGCACGTCACGGCCGGAGGCGAGCGTATCGGGTTGGCCGCCGGGGCCTTCGGGGTTCACGTAAATCAGACCCATCTGCACGGCAGCCAGCGGGTTTTCCAGTTTTCGCTCACCGGTATAGCGATCCTTGTCATCAAGCCACTTTTTTTCATTGCCCCAGTAGACATCAATCTCCGGTGCCCAGATGTCCTCGCGACCACCTGCGAAGCCGAAGGTCTTGAAGCCCATCGATTCCATGGCAACATTGCCGGTGAGAATAATCAGGTCGGCCCAGGAGATTTTTTTGCCATATTTCTGCTTGATCGGCCAAAGCAATCGACGTGCCTTATCAAGGTTGACGTTGTCTGGCCAACTGTTGAGCGGGGCAAACCGCTGGTTGCCGTGGCCTGCGCCGCCGCGGCCGTCACCGGTGCGGTAGGTGCCTGCGCTGTGCCAGGCCATGCGAATGAAGAGCGGTCCGTAATGACCGTAGTCTGCCGGCCACCATTCCTGTGAATCGGTCATCAGGACGGTGAGATCCTTCTTCACAGCCGCGAGATCAAGTGTTTTGAATTCCTCGGCGTAGTTGAAGTCCTCGCCCATCGGGCTGGACTCGGGGGTATGCTGGTGCAGGATTTCGAGCGGCAGCTGATTCGGCCACCATTCCCGGATTGACGTACCGCTTCCAACATTATGAAGAATCGGACATTTATTTTCAGTTGTCATGATCTTGTTTCCTTTCGTGGTGTGATGCAGGGATTTGCAATATAAATACCCATGTGACATTTGTATAATTAATTATAATTAACACATTGATAGCTTTTGTAAATATAACGAAAGGCTGTATGTACGACCGGAAGAGCAGCTCGGCGTTCCATTTTTTGCGGAGCGTAACTTTTGTGGTCGCAGCGGCCGCTGGCAAGGTACGCCATATGCTTAACGTCTGGACACCACTGAGCCTCTGGAAATAAAATTATTTACGATAAGTTATTGCAACTGCTTGATATGCGGAAAACAAGGGCAAGTTCAATTTCCCGTCAAACATACTGGGCGGTTCACGCCATGCTAAACATGGCATCATAAATATTATCGAATGAAATTTTTGGTACGAGGAATATAAATGAACGTTTGACGTAGGTCGGGTTAAGCTACGCTAATCCGACCTACGTATGCGGCAAAATATACGTCGCTATGTTTAAAGCACGTTCTAATAAAAATCAGATGTAATACGAATTACAGAGTATCGGATGAAAAAGCATACTGCTGCGGCACCCAGCTCCTACATTGGATTTCCGCCGCTTACCAGTCGGACATCCAGCATCTCACGCTTATTCCTGTGACCAACTCCTTCCGGGCCGAAGCTGAGAGCATAGCCAAAGCCCTCCATACCTTTCCCTATCCGCGTTGTGGCTGTCCAGAAATAGACTGCAGGCGTGTCTGGGAAAAGCGTCAAATTGATCCGTGGATTGGAACACTGGCGCTCGGCGATCGATGCCAATTCCCGGATTTGCGGCACGCGCCAATCGACATGGTTGGCAAAACCACCCTCATGGTTGAGCTTGTTTGCAGCATCCTGTGCGGACTTCCAGGTATAAGTTACTGGTGTGCCGGTACAGGTTTTTCCGGTCCACACCTGGCCCAGCGAACAACGCATCCAGGTCAGATCCGGCTCAACATCAGACAGTGTGCCATCGCCATTGTCGATGAAACGGTTAACCGGAGACGACAGCGGATAAACTGACGTATCGCAAGTTTGTTCAGCATTTGCCGGTGACCAGCCAAGTGCGCCGCTCAGCAATAATGAAAATAATATGTAATTTGTCTTCATTGTTCAGTTCCTTTTCCTTGGTTCAACCCAGCTTCATTGCTTTAAAAAAAAGCAAGCAGGTTCACCCGCTTGCTTGAATACTCCCATTCATATTTTTCAGAACGAATATTTTAGCCCGACCGAAGTAATCGAAGGATCCGCTGCTGCTGGCGCGTTATCGGTCACCTTGGTGTACAGTGCATATACACTTGTGTTTTTGCCCATGGCGTGGTCATAACCAATAGCGTACTGGCTTGCATCGTTAGTCGCGCCGGTCGTAGCGCCTCGCTTGGTGTAAGCTGCCTTGACAGCGTCGGTTTCGTTGACGTTGAACTTGGCGGCGAGGTACACGTTGGTGCCCTTTGTGTCCACACCTAGCAAAGTATTTGCAGTTTTTTCGATGACTGCATTGACCAGGAACGCGTCCATCGCATAGCTGCCGCCTACCTTCACGTCAGTGGATTTGTCGCCTGATGCAAATGTAATCCCATTATAAGTACCCGCACCCAGATCGCCGCTACCTGTACTACCAAATGTGGCGCTGTCATAAGCCAGAGTCACATAGATCGGTCCTTGATTGTACATGCCGGCCAAGCCAAGTGCCGTACCCTTCGTCTGTCCCGCTGTTGCTGATTCGGCACCAAACACGGTTGCCCCGCCACGGAAAAGCCGTTCATCGATGGACTCGAGTAGCTGATCGTGTTCTTAGTGCCTACATCGTGACCGATGCCCATCATCCTGCGGTTATCAGCCGCAGAATCACCGAACAAGTCCAGTGCGCGGGTTGATGCCTTGTACGGGGTGTCTTGCAGACCAAATGCCACCGTTCCCATGCTGCCGCTTTTCAAACCGATGTTGGATGCGCGACCGAACAGCTGGCCTGAAGTAGTACTGCCGATATCCACCGCAACGTCACCTTCCAGCACCCAGACGACAGACAGATCGTTGCCCAAGTCTTGGGAACCCTTGAAGCCGAGACGTGATCCTCCGCTGCTCAGTTGATTCGTGGTGCTGCTGGGTGTCTTACCATCATTGACCATGTCGACGGACACATTCGCCTGACCGTACACGGTAGCCTCGGCGAAAGCCAGCGCAGGTGCAGTCAATGCGGCGGCGATTGCCAGAGCAATCATTTTCTTTTGCATGTAAATCTCCCTAAATTAATTGTTGGTTCAAAATTACAGACTGAAAAAAAGGGGTGAACCGTCCCAAAGCTCACCCCCAATTCATAGTTCGTTTCCTTAACTTAAGTTAAAGACCCTTACCCTTGTCGTAGCCTATACCGGAACCCTTCCATGGATAACCGCGGCCGTCTTTCACCACGTCATTTGGCATCTGCTTGTCCACACCCAGTTCGATCTTGCTGCCGGAGTTCATATAGGCAGCATAGGCCTCCATAGCAACCATGTCCTCACTGTCCGGAGCAAGCGCGGTACCCTGCAGAGGCACCTGGATGCACCAATTGATCATGTCCCGGAGCGGCGCCACCCGACCCAGATCCGCCTGAAATTTGGGGAACGTGGCCGGGTTCGTTGCAGACGCATCCGGATGACAGTTACCGCAAGCCAATCCGTTGGTAGTCATCGAGGCCTTGCTGCCGTGCCAAAGCTCGTAGCCTTTATTCACCATGTCAATCAATTGCTTGTGTTGATCCGCAAGCTCGGCTTTGGTATATGGCTCTCTGGCCAGAGCAGGGTTAAAGGCAAGCATCCCGATCAGTGCAACCGGTGTGATCAATCCCATTGCAATCTTTTTAGTATTCAGTTTCATCTCTATTTCCTCCCTTAGACTTTAAAGCCGTTTTTCATGAACGGAGTCAACGAATCCGCGAACGGTTCATAGTGCACCACACCTGTGAAGTTCTTCTCCAGATCGATATGCTGGGTGCCTTGGCCATCCTCAAAATTGCCCGGATCCGCACGCAACATTTGCGAGTCTGGATAAGCCAGTGTGACAGGCGGGTAAGGCCACGGCCATGAGGTGGACAATGTCCCGACCGAGGACATGTTGCCTATCTTGTTGTACACAGTTTGGTGCACATGCCCGTGGTAGGACATCCAGTGATCGAATTTCCGCATGATGTCGCGAATCTCGGGAGCATCTTCGGTCTGGAAATTCCAGCGAGGGTAATAGTCCCACAGCGGCGAATGGGTGAAGACCACGACTGCCTGATCCGGCCTGAGGTTCTTCACATCCTTTTTCAGCCAGTCAAGCTGCTCCTCCCGCACACCCCACGGTCCGCAGATCGGGCTTTCGAGCATGGTGACAATATCCATTCTTTGTTCTGGAGACATGTTTTTTGCAGTCCAGAAATCATGCAACAGGATGGAGTTCATGCCGATGAAATGCACGCCCTTGTGATCAAATGACCAGGTCGGGCTGCCGAAATGGCCGCGCCATGCCTCACCCAGGTCGAGATACCAGTCATGCTCGCCGGGGATGACATGGAGAGGCATCTTTAGCTTGGAAAGAATCTTGATCCCCTTCTGCAACTGGGTTGCCGTACCATTCTGGGCGATATCGCCGGTATACACGACGAAATCGGGAGCCGGGTTCATGGCCATGACTTTATCAACTGCATCGGACAACTGCGTATCAAATTTATGGTCGGCTATATCGTAAAGATGCGAGTCGGTGATTATCGCAAACCGGAATGGTGTGACCTTGCCACCGCTCATTCCTGCAGCTTCAGCCACCTGTACCATCCCCATATTGGTACCCATCGCAGTTGCCGCCAAGGTGGCCAGCCCGGCCTTGCCGCTGATCGTAAAAAAATCTCTCCTGCTCAATTTGTCAAAGTCAGTCATTACTTTTCTCCTCGTTTATTTTAAATAACCCGGTAAAGCCTGCCACGCATTAAGAACCTGTTCGCTTTCTTTAAGATGCTGCAATACTGTTTTGCCGATGGTTGTTACATGCAAGTTACACCGTCACCTCGACGACGCGGATTTAAGGCCAAGCGACTTGCTTAATCTAATGAATTGTATGAATCGGGAATATTGATGTAATCAATGACGTGTCTGCAGGCAGGTACATCAACGATTCTTTCAAGAATTTACAGGGGAAAATAATATTGAAGATTTTATAAATCGAATCCATTCAAATAATCAATCGTACAAATTGTTACCCTCATTGCATAATGTGAAAAATAATTACAATTTGATCGGTTAGACTGAAATCATTTTTTAAAAGATGCAGGTTAAAAGCCTATCATTGGCGGGCAGTTGAAGTTTCAGGTTTTGCGGGGCATGTGGCGTTTTATTAGCAACGGCGCACGTTGACAGATGTCACATATTGTTTTATCCGATAGATAGATGTCTCGGATAAAACATATGGAATCATCTAATCCATTTTATCCAAGGCAAGCCATGACTCTGCAGGAATTGCGGTATGTAGTTGCTTTAGCTGATGCAGGGCACTTCGGCCATGCAGCCGAGGTTTGCTTTGTCAGTCAATCCACGCTGTCTACCCAGATCAAGAAGCTGGAGGATTTTCTCGGCATCGTGTTGTTTGATCGCAGCCTGAAAAACGTGGCACTCACACCGATCGGCCATGAAATTGTCGATTCTGCACGACGCATCATCGAAGAATCCACCCGGATTTGCGAAATATCCCGACAGATCAAAGACCCTATGGCTCGCGCCATTCGTCTCGGTGTCATACCCACGCTTGGGCCATATTACTTGCCCCATGCGCTACCATTGATACATGAAAGCTTTCCAAATCTGCGGCTACTGCTTCGGGAGGAAATGACGCCGAACTTGCTTATCCACCTGACCGAAGGAAAACTGGACGCAGGCCTGCTTGCTCTGCCTTTGCCTACCGACGATCCCGCTATGGAAACCATCGAGCTATTCACCGAGCCATTTCTGGCAGCGGTACCCGCCGATCATCCCTTGGCTGCGGCAGAAGAGGTGCATATCGATGAGTTGGTTGATGCCGGGCTGTTTTTACTGGAAGAAGGACACTGTCTGCGCAATCAGGCTCTGGAGGCTTGCGGGCTGGAGAGACTCGAAAATGAGGAGTTTCGTGCGACCAGTCTGGAAACCCTTCGCCAGATGGTCAGCATGGGACTGGGGGTCACATTGATCTGGCTCTTGCCGGCATGCAATCACATGACGTTGGTACCCGTGTCGTGCTGCGTCCGCTCACTTACCCTGGCGCATCACGCACAATCGGGCTGGTCTGGCGGCGACGCTCACCCTTCACACCCACTATGGATAACCTGGCGAAGTTCCTGAAGGACTCGATACCCCAAGTGGGTTCTGTTGGTGAAATGAAATCAGGTAACTACGTGTGAACAGCAGTGGCATTTAAATGTATCGGCAACACCAGTTTCGCCACCAATCCCCCCTCTGCGTTGTCTGCCAGAATCAATTCTCCATCGTTCAATCGCGCAGCCCGTTCGACGATAGCCAGGCCCAACCCCGAACCGGTCGAATTGCTGCGTGCAGATTCAAGCCGGACGAAAGGACGTTTCACTGTTGCATGTTGCGAATCGGGGATGCCGGAGCCGTGGTCCGCTACTGTCAGAATGACTCGGTCTACTACCCGCCGGAGTTGCACTGTGATTTCTCCTCCTCCATGCTTGATGGCGTTGTCCAGCAGGTTGCTGAGCGCGCGTTTCAATATCAGCGGCCTGACGGCGATGGATGGAACTTCGTGCAAGTCAAGCGTTAACGATTTGGCTTGCGCGGAAAATTGTTGTGCGACCTGTTCTACCAGCGATTTCATATTCGTCTGCAGCATCGCCTCGCTTTCATCATGTCGCGCATAGTCGAGGAATTGCTGGATTACGGAATCCATCTGTTCCACATCGGCAGACAGTCCCTTGCGCAACGATTCATCCGCGCTCAATTCTGCGGCGATCCGCACCCGCGCCAGCGGCGTCCGCAAATCATGCGAGATGCCGGCCAACACCAGCGCGCGCTCGCGATCGTTGGCCGCAAGATCGGCGGACATCTGGTTGATGGCCCGCGATACCGTGACGATTTCCTGTGCTCCGATTTCTGGAAGCGGCTGCGGCCATGCTCCCTGTCCAACCTGCAGGGCGGCCTGTGCGATTTTCTTCAGCGGACGCGCAACCTGACGCGCGGTGAAATATGCAGCGGGCAATGCCAGCACCAAAACCAGCAGGCTCCAGGGCAACAACACCCCGGACACCGAATTCTCGACCCTGTCCTTGGGCAGTGCGATCCAGAACTCTTCATGACCAATAAAAAAACTTACCCATAAAGCTTCCTCGCCATTGCGTTCCGCCGCAAAGCGGGTGTCGCTGCCCAAACTTTCGCGGACCTTCTGCATCATCAGACGCATTTCTGCGGGATGTTCCGGCAACGGCTTGAGTACATCGCCGGTATCTGCCATATGCAGACGCAATCCCTCTGATCCGGCCAATTCTGCCAGCAGCGCGGTACGCCATTCGGGCGCTGCAGACAGCACGGCAGCACGGGTCAGATTGACCACCGAAACAACCAGCTGCGCCATCTGTTTTGCGTGCGGTTCCTGTTGTACCTGACGGTATATCAGCACTGAAGCCACAAGCGACAGCACAATCAATACAACGATGAGCAAAAATGAACGCGCCAGCAAGGACCTTGGCAAATGCGTCAATGGCTGGCTCCATCAGGCACGAACACATATCCGTGTCCCCACACCGTCTGAATGAAACGCGGTTTGGCGGGATCGGGTTCAACCAGTTTGCGCAGGCGCGAGACCTGCACATCAATGGCGCGATCAAACGGATCATGATCGCGGCCCCGGGCAAGTTCCATCAGTTTGTCGCGTGACAACGGCTGGCGGGGGTGGGTCACCAGAGCCCTGAGAAGTGCAAATTCCCCGGTAGACAGGGAAATCTGTTCACCTGATCTTGTCAGCACCCGGGTGGCCAGATCCAGTTCGCAATCGCCGAACGAAATTCTCTTTTCCTCGATTTCAGGTGCGCCAACCGGCTGGGACCCCTTGCGGCGCAATACCGCATGGATACGCGCCACCAATTCGCGGGGATTGAACGGCTTGGGCAGATAGTCATCGGCACCCATTTCCAGTCCGACGATACGATCGATCTCGTCGCCTTTGGCGGTCAGCAGAATCACCGGGACGGTCTCACCCGCACCCCGCAACCGGCGCAAAATCGCCAATCCGTCTTCGTCCGGCAACATCAAGTCAAGCACCAGCAAGTGATAACGTTTCAGTGCCAAAGCCTTGTCCAGCGATTTACCGTCGCCCACAGCCTTGGCCTCAAAGCCCTGCTCGGACAGATAACGTAACAAAAGCTCGCGCAAACGAGCATCGTCATCAACTATTAGGATTCGATGTGTATTGTTCATATCGCAATGATACACAGAAGCCGCATAAGGTTGCGAGCGGTTAAATGGTTGAAACAATTATTTACAACTTAAGTTCCAAAAAAAACATTTTACTTACAGTCCCGCACTACCATGCACCCCATCTTAGCCTAGGCGTCAAATATTTCCAAGGAAAGCAATGCATAGCATTTCGAAAACGCCGATGAAACGGCTGACTGTTCCACAAATCCACCAAATATCGGGAAATAAACAACTGTTTTCAAGCAGGGCAAATGCGCTTGCCAAACGGCTGATTGCGGTTACTGCCTGCATCCTTCCAATGTTCAGCCTGAACGCGCTGGCGGCTAATACTCCGGTGTTGACAGGCACTCCACCTGCAGCCGTTGCGGGTACCAGTAGCATGCAAGGACTCTCATTTCAGGAACGCATTGAACGCATGAAATCCATGACGCCGAAGCAGCGTATTCAGGAACGGGAATTGATGCATAAAGAGTTGCAAAAAATGTCCCCCGAACAACAATCTCAACAACGCAAAGAAATGCGCGAGCAATTTCAAAAATTGTCTCCCGAGGACCGCCGTATCGCGCGTGAACAGTTTCGCGAGGACATTAACAGCATGACTTCCGAAGAACGCCTCAGAAACCAGGATGAATTGCGCAAGGAATGGGACAGCATGACTCCGGAACAGCGCAAGAAAATGCGCGAACACTGGGAACAGATGTCCGCAGAAGAGCGCGAACAAATCCGTTTGGGGATGAAGGAGCATTGGAAAAATATGCCCCCTGAACAACGCGAGGAACGCCGCAAAGAAATGCGGGAACACTTCAAAAACATGTCGCCGGAAGAACGCCAGCAGTTCAAAAGCGACATGAACAAGCGAAATGACACTTCTGTAGTGGACGACGATTACCCGGGTGGCTAGGGCGACGATGACGCCGCCAGTCAGGTAAAGGAGTAACGCTCCCCCTTACCCGCAAAGTTCAGGAAAGCGATTTCGTCTGGACGAGATCAGCCCACAGATCGTGGGTATCCGAATCTGTAATCTTCACTTCAACAAAATCTCCTGGATTCAGGTGTGATCCATTTGCTATGTACACCACACCGTCGATCTCCGGCGCATCAGCCGAACTGCGCGCGACTGCGCCTTCTTCGTCCACCTCGTCCACCAGCACTGTGATGATCTTGCCGATCTTGCGTTTCAGGCGGTGTTCGCTGATTCCTTCCTGCAGCAGCATCAGCCGCGCGAGGCGTTCCTGCTGCAGTTCGGGTGGTATGTGATCAGGCAACTCGTTGGCCCTCGCGCCTTCAACCGGCGAATAGGCGAAAGCGCCGACGCGATCCAGCGGCGCCTCTTGCAGAAAATCCAACAGCTCCTGAAATTCCGACTCGGTCTCGCCGGGAAAACCGACAATGAAAGTGCTGCGCAACGTCAGATCGGGACAAATGTCCCGCCATTGCTTGATGCGTGCCAGCACATTCTCGCTGCTGGCCGGGCGTTTCATCAATTTCAGAATGCGCTGATTGGCATGCTGAAACGGTATATCCAGATACGGCAGGATCTTCCCTTGCGCCATCAACGGGATCACTTCGTCCACATGCGGATAGGGATAGACATAATGCAGGCGCACCCAAACTCCGAGTTCTCCCATTGCCTGCACAAGCTCGGTCATGCGCGTCTTCAGCGGCCTGCCGCCCCAGAACCCGGTGCGGTATTTCACGTCCACGCCATAAGCTGAAGTATCCTGCGAGATCACCAGCAATTCTTTCACGCCCGCCTTCACCAGACTCTCGGCTTCCTGCATCACCTCGCCGACCGGACGGCTGACCAGATCGCCGCGCATACTGGGGATGATACAAAAGGTACAGCGATGGTTGCAGCCCTCGGAGATCTTCACATAGGCGTAGTGTTTCGGGGTCAGGCGTATTCCCTGGGGCGGAACCAGGTCCGAGTAGGGATCATGCGGTTTGTGCAGGTGCGCATGCACGGCCTCCATCACCTCGTCGGCAGCATGCGGGCCGGTGACCGCGAGCACGCTCGGGTGCGCCTGTTTCACCACATCGCCCTTGGCACCCAGACAACCGGTGACGATCACCTTGCCGTTCTCGGTGAGTGCCTCGCCGATCGCATCCAGCGATTCCGCAATCGCACTGTCGATAAAGCCGCAGGTATTGACCACCACCAGATCGGCATCCGTGTAGCTTGCAGAGATAAGGTAACCCTCGGCGCGCAAACGCGTCAGGATGTGCTCGGAATCCACAGTCGCCTTCGGGCAACCGAGCGAGACGAAACCTACGCTGGGAATCTTGTTCTTGGATTTTTTGGTACTGGTTAGGGAAGACATGAAATTGCGATGAAATGTGAAGGGCGCGATTATACAGCCATGCGCGGAGCGGCGCTTTGACGCGAAGTAATGGGGTGGTAGGATGCATTCACTTTTTGAATATCCTACGTTAAACGACAGCCTTAACCGCCTTGCCACTTATGGCCCAGACTCCACAATCACAACAAGCCGCAATCACGGCATATGCCAATTTCCTTGACGAGATTCGCATGCGAATCCTGTCCATCAACACCATAGTTTCTGGCACCACATCACTACCGCAGTGGCAAACCGCCGAACTCTGCTACCTACAGCTTCGCATGCTCTGTGAACTAGTCGCACTTGGCTGCCTGCTGGCTCACGGAGATATCGAAGCTTCCAAGAGCAAAAAATTCCAAAAGGGGTATGCAGCCGACGATATCCTCAAGCAACTAGAGCAGCTCCATCCAGACTTCTATCCGCACCCGATAACCTGCACCTTCTCACCTGGCAACGTCCATATCGAACGCGTTCAATCCGGATACCTTACGAAACACGAACTGATCACTCTATACCATGAGCCCGCGTAGGTTGGGCTGAATGTAATGAAGCCCAACGTTTCCCAATGCATGTTGGGCTTCGCAAGCTCAGCACCAACCTACAAAAACCACACCCCCTTCCCCTGAGCGCGAAGCGCGAGTTCCGCAGCCGCCTGACAAGCCGAGCAACGCAGGGAACCGCGACACCCGCAAGGGGTACGCCGTGGTTGTAAGGGGCTAAAGCCCCAACAACACACGCGTAGCGGCGGCAAACCGGGGCGGCGTTTCTTTAATTACTTTCTTTGGCCGTACAAAGAAAGTAATCGGCGTGCGGGGCCGCACCCCGCGACTTTGATTTTGATTTTGTGTATTTGAAAAGCTGGATTCCGGCCTGCGCCGGAATGACGAATTACTCCGCCAACCACATCGCCATAAACCCCACCGTCGCCACGCCCATCCCGATCAACCCCACCTGTTCCAGCGTGTCGCGCAACTGCGCGCGCTTGTGCAGTCCGGGGATCAGGTCGGCCACGGCGACATACAGCAGGCTCGCCGCCGCCAGCGCCAGCAGCGACGGTATCCAGGACTGCATGGTCTGCAACACGAAGTAACCCAGTATGCCGCCCGCCACCGAGGCGAAGCTGGCGATGATGTTCAACTGGAATGCCTTGACCTTGCTGTAGCCGGAATGCAGCAGGATTGCGAAGTCGCCGACTTCCTGCGGGATCTCGTGCGCAATAATCGCCAGCGCGGTGACGATGCCGAGGTGCATGTCGGTGAGGAAGGCCGCTGCGATGATGATGCCATCGACGAAATTGTGCACCGAGTCACCCACGGTGACCATCAGGCCGCTGCGCCCGTGGTCATGGTTGTGCTCGCTGGCGATCAGCTCATGCGCCTCGCAATGCTCGTGGTGGCAGTGCCGCCACAGCACCAGTTTTTCCAGGATGAAGAACAGCATGATGCCGAACAGTACCGTGCCGCTCAAGACAGCCACATTGGGCGTCAGCCTGATCGCCTCGGGCAGGATGTCGAGAAACACCGCACCGAGCATCGCGCCGATGGCATAGCTCACCATCATGCCGAGGTATTTTTGCGCATGGCGATTGAGTGCAAATACGGCCGCGCACATCACGCTCAACGCGCCACCCGCAACACTGGCGGCAACGATCCAGACCAATTTACTCATTGGGATTGTTCGCGAAAATCAGGGGCGCGGATTATATCAGTTTGACCATAGTCTCCTGCTAATCCAGCCAGATGAATGTTCCCATGCGGCCGGTCACGCCGTCGCGGCGATAGGAAAAGTATTGATCTCGATCGCGGTATGTGCAACTGCCGCCGCCATAAATCCGGTTGATGCCGAGCGCATTCAGCCGCAGGCGAGCCAGTGCGTAGAGGTCGGCAAACCATTTTCCGTTCCGGCCGGGCACGAATGCACAAGCGGCTTGCGGCTGCATCTTGACGAAAGCCGCGCGCACCTCGTCACCGACCTCGAATGCGCCCTGGCTGATAGCCGGTCCCAGCCACACCATGATATTTTCCGGTGCTGCCTCCATCGCCTGCGCGGTGGCTTCGATCACCCCTGCCACCAAGCCTTTCCATCCGGCATGTGCCACGCCGACCACACTGCCCTGCGTATCGCACAACAGGATCGGCAGGCAATCCGCCGTCATCACCACGCACACCGCGGCCCGGTGTCTAGCGATGCAGGCATCTGCCTGCGGCAAACATGAAGTCATATCTGCATTGGTAACAACCGTGCCGTGGACTTGCTGCAGCCACACCGGTTCGCTCGGTAGCAGTCTGTTGAGCAGTATGCGGTTGCGTTCAACCGCCAGTGGCGCATCGCCGACATGGGCACCAAGATTGAGGCTGTCATAGGGCGTGCTGCTGATGCCCCCTGCGCGAGTCGTCTGCAATGCTTTTACATTTATCGGCGCGGGCCAGTCCGGAGTGATCAAATGTTCAGACAGGCTCATTCACTATCGCCTCTATCTCTTGCAACAGATGTTGCATGTCCCTGGGCAGCGGCACCTGCCATTCCACCCTCTCGCCACTGACCGGATGTTCCAGCGCGAGCCGCGTGGCATGCAATGCCTGGCGCGGGAAACCGGTCAACAATGCGCGCAATTGCGGCACGCATTTTTGCGGTCCCTTGAGGTACACGCTGTCGCCCACCAGAGGATGACCGATGCTCGCCAGATGGACGCGTATCTGATGGGTGCGGCCGGTTTCAAGACGGCAGCGCAGCAGCGTGCAACTTGGAAACTTCTTCTCTATCTCATAGTGGGTGACCGCGGCTTTGCCGCTTTCCACCACCGCCATCTTGACGCGCTGGGTGGGATGTCGCCCTATCGGTGCGTCCACCTTGCCGACACGGGCCAGTTCGCCATGTACCAGAGCTAGGTATTCCCGGTGCACGCTGCGCGCCTCCAGTTGGCGCACCAGTACGGTTTGCGCGGGAATGGTCTTGGCCACCACCAGCAAACCGCTGGTGTCTTTGTCCAGCCTGTGCACAATGCCGGCACGCGGCACCTCAGCCAGTTGCGGAGCATAATGCAGCAGCGCGTTGAGCAATGTGCCTTCCCAGTTGCCGCTGCCCGGATGCACCACCAGTCCGACCGGCTTGTTGATCACCAGCAAGGTATCGTCTTCGTAAACAATGTCCAGCGAGATGTCTTCGGCCAGATATGGCTGATCGGCAGGATGAACTTGCGGAAGTACTTCCAGTGTTTCGCCGCCCCAGACTTTTTGCTTGGACGTGGCAAATTCACCGTCCACCCTGACCTGTTGCACGGCGATCCATTCCTGCAAACGGCTACGCGAATACTCGGGGAAAAGTTTGACCAATGCCTGGTCCAGGCGCAGTCCGGCGTAATCGTCCGGAACGATCAGAATCTGCACACTGTCATCCGCACGCTGTTCATCAGCAGTCATGGGGATGTGCATCCGTGACGGCTTTGCCTGTATTCCGCGCAAGCCCACCGCCCCCGCGGATGGTATAATTGCGCAAATTAATTTCTGGATTTGTCATGCGCCCTATTCTAGTCGTATTCATGCTGTTTACGTTAACTGCCTGCAGTTCTTTAGGTTCAAAGCCCGATGCCGATAACCAGGCGAAAACTGCTTCTGCCGAGATCATGTATAACGACGCCAAGATTAGCCTCGACAAGGAGGACTTCGAGCAAGCCGTCAAACAGTTCGAATCCCTGCAATCGCGTTATCCATACAGCCGTTACGCGCAACAAGCCCAGCTCGATATGGCCTACGCATATTACCGACAGGACGAACCTGAATCGGCCATCTCCGCTGCGGACAGTTTTATCAAGCAATACCCCAACAACCCCCATGTGGATTACGCATACTATGTGAAAGGCTTGGCCAATTTCAATCCGGGTATCGGGGCTTTGGGGCGGATATTCAAGCAGGATCCAACTGAACGGGATCCCCAGGCAGAACGGGATTCCTTTGCCGCCTTCAAGGATCTGGTTTCGCGCTTCCCTGCCAGCAGTTATGTGCCGGATTCCAGATTGCGCATGCAATATCTGCTCGACGCGCTGTCAAAGTATGATATCCATGTCGCCAAATACTACCTGCGCAGAGGCGCGAATATAGCTGCAGTGAACCGCGCCAAGGAAGTACTGACGCAATTTACGAATACGCCCTCCATACAGGATGCGCTGCAGGTGCTGGTGCAAGGCTATGACGCCCTGGGCATGGACAAACTGCGCGATGATGCCCGGCGAGTGCTGAACCTGAACTTCCCGGAGGCATCGAAGGAAAACATGGTCAGCATAAATTCCCAGTAACCGGCCTGAAAGTCATGCTGTTACACGGCCACCTTCCCTGTTGAGTTTTCCATGAAATATTGCAGCTTGTGCGGTGCACCTGTCGAACTGCGTATCCCGCCCGACGATAACCGCACGCGCCATGTGTGCACCGGTTGCGGCGAGGTGCATTACCAGAATCCGAAATTGATTGTCGGTGCCCTTCCCGAATGGCAGGATAAAGTCCTGCTGTGCCGTCGTGCCATCGAACCCCGCCACGGCCTGTGGACACTGCCAGCCGGCTTCATGGAAAACGGCGAAACCACTGCCGAAGCGGCCGCGCGGGAAACGCTGGAAGAAGCCAATGCACGTATTGCGATCGGAGACCTGTATTCGATGTACAGCTTGCCCTTCATCAATCAGGTGCATATACTGTTCCGCGCCAAACTGCTTGATCTGGATTTTGGCCCGGGGCAGGAAAGTCTGGAAGTGAAGCTATTCAGCGAAGCTGAAATTCCGTGGGATCAAATCGCATTCCGCCCGGTGCGCTTCAGTCTGGAACATTACTTCGCTGAACGTCAAAGCGGAAGTTTCAGTTTCCATATCGGCGAGCTGGTCTCTCCTGCACAGCGCTGACAACCGGTTATTCTCCAACCGTCCATGCACCCATGTATTTATTCCCGTCAAATTTACCGCAGCAAAATAAAATGAACACGATACGCACTATTTTCATCATCACTGCCCTTGCACTGTCCGGTTGCGCTTCGAACCGTGCGAGCAACCCTGCCGATCCGTTCGAACCGATGAACCGCGGCATCTACAAATTCAACGATACCGTTGACAAGGCTGTCGTCAAACCTGTCGCGCAGGGATACAAAGCGGTAATGCCGAATGTAGGCATAATCATGATATCGAATTTCTTTTCCAATCTGGACGATGTCGTCGTCACCGCCAACGATTTGCTCCAATTCAAACTGGTGCAGGGTTTTTCCGACGGGATGCGTTTCGTCGTGAATTCCACCCTTGGGGTATTCGGCCTGGTTGACGTTGCGTCCACCGGCGGCTTGAATAAACACGACGAAGATTTTGGCCAGACCCTGGGCAAGTGGGGGATAGGTAACGGTCCTTACCTTGTCCTGCCGATACTGGGGCCCAGCACGTTACGCGACAGTGCCGGATTGTATATTGACGGTTTTTCGAGCCCAACCTACCAGTTGAAAAACATGCAAACACGCAACCAGGCATACCTGACCAGGGGAATCAATCGCCGCGCCCAACTACTGGATCAGGAAAAAATTCTGGATGAGGCTATGATAGACCCCTACCAATTCATGCGGGATGCTTACCTGCTACGCCGCAAAAGCCAGGTTTATGACGGCAACCCGCCGCGTCCGAATTACAATTACGATGACGATCAGGGCGATTATGATGAATTGCCCTCCCCGGCACCCGGTACACCTTCGTCAGCGCCGGATAATCCACCTCTGACCGCTCCCCGCTAGCGTTTATGGCTAAAGCCGTCACATTGCGGCTGGTTCTCATTTCACTTATGATGCCTGACACATCCGACTGGATATTTCCGTCGCAATACTAGTGACTTTACGTCCCGATCATTTTCAAATTGTTTTCCCTAACCTCCAGGAGAAAATCATGAAAACACCCCGTCAAATTTTGAAATTGTTATCCATGGTGCTTTTTGCGTTGGCCATCTCGGCATGCTCCAGCGCGACCAAAGTGGAAAGTGACCTGGGGATCAAGGGCGCACCGGATTGGGTCAACGAGGGAAGCAATATCATCAGCGACAAGGATGGCCGATTGTTCCACGGCGTAGGTTCCGCTTCTCCGATGGGTGATATGTCGCTGCAAAAATCCGTTGCCGATGGACGTGCGCGCGCCGAAGTGGCGCGGGTACTGTCCTCCTATATGGACGTGGTTTCCAGCGACTACATGTCCTCAGCCAAGGCCGGCGGTGCCAATACCAACGAGGAAGCCGTCTCCCGCCAGATCAATGCCCTGACCAAGGTCAACCTGACCGGCGCAAAAGTGATCGGCAACTGGCGCGACCCCAAAACCAACATCATTTATTCCATCGTCGAACTGGACATGAATCAGGTGAAAAGTACGCTGGCCGGAACACAGAACATGAACCAGGACTTGAAACGCTACATCGAATCCAGTGCCGATAACATTTTTGACCGTGTCGCAAACGAGAAGAAATAACCCGGTTCAGACTGATGACCGCCCTGTCGTATTGATTTCGCTGGCGCAAGCAATAACCGTTTTCACTGTTCCGCAACGGCAACCTGCAATGTGCGCAACCCCTGTCTGACCCAGCGCTTGATACACAACGCAACCAGGAGATGAACATGAAACTCTCTGCCTTTGCCGCATTTGCATTCACGCTCTCGCTTCTGTCGGGTTGCGCCAGCAGCAAGCCTTCCACACCCGACTGGATCAACGGCGACAGTGCGCGCTTCAGTAGCGCGCAATATCTGATCGGACGTGGACAGGCATCCACACAGGAAGAAGCCAAGGACCGTGCCCGTGCCGATGTGGCCAAAATATTCCAGGTAGCTGTTGTCGCAAGCAGCGAAGACCTGCAACGCTCCAAATCCGGCCCCGACGGTACACCGCAATACGAACAACAAGCTACACGCAGTATCAGCACACGGACCGACCAGATCATCAGCGGTATCCAGATCGCTGAGCTGTGGCAGGACCCCGCCACAAAGAGTTATTACGCGCTGGCCGTTTTGCCACGCTTGCAGACCGCGGCCAGCCTGCGCCAGCAAATCAGCCAGCTGGATGAGGCTACCGCCGACCATATCGAGCAGTCGCGTAAAAATAACGACCTGTTTCTGAAGATCGCCGCAGCCAGTCAGGCCGTTGAGACCCAGCGGGAACGCGAGTCATTACAGAAATCCCTGCAGATAGTGGACCAGACCGGACGCGGCACGGCATCCAAATGGAATAGCGCGACGCTCCAAAGCGATCTGGACGAGTTGCTGAAGCGCGTGAGGATCGCGCCCCGGGTTACGGCGGATTCCCCACCCCGTCTGGCGGGAGTGCTGGCCGGAGCACTGGCCAATGCCGGCTTTATGATCGAAACCGGTCAGCATCCTGATTTTGTTTTACAGGCGCGGATGGAACTGACTGATCTGGGACAACAGAAAGGTTGGTACTGGCAACGCGGGGATCTGGAAATCTCGTTGGTGGAGACAACCACAGGCCGCGTGCGCGGCACCAGACGTTGGACTGTCAAGAGCAGCGCCACAGACAGGGAAAGCTCGGTAATACGCGCCATGAACCAGGCCGATGCGATCCTGAAGAGGGAGTTGCGGACAGCTATCATCGATATGGTCAACAGTCATTGAGGCAGCCGCCTTGTTGCACCCTGTTCAAGTGAATTTGATATTCAGGGTACGCCGACAACCGGTATTTTTGCTGTCGTTGAATTACCCAGGTAATAGTCAGACACGAACACCTTCCGCCCTGCAACCACACTGACTGCATCATAATCCCTGACGGCAAGAACGTTTCCGGCGTGATTGTAGTAGGTGACCTTGAGGTCATGCTTGCCCGGCGGCAAAGCCAGGCGCGCCATCAGGATATTCCCCGGCAACAACGACCAACTTCGGGTATCGGCACGTTCCGAAACGATGGCGCCCACATCGGTCACTATGCTCAACAACATCCCGCCGGATTCGTTATCCCTATTCTGATTTTTGATTTTTCTGGCCATGGCGTTCTTCAACACCATTCTCGCCACTGCCCGCGCAGTAATAGCCGGCAGGCGGTCTTCCAGACTTTTTCGGGCGATGGCGTTGACATCATCAACCAACTCAGAAGACGCCGACGCAGAACCCCCGCTCAATTCGAAACGGGTCACCGGCACCGGACGCTGGATAAACCTCGGCACGGCAACGCTTAAAATCACTGCGCCATTTTGCGGATCAGGGTTGACGATTCTGACTATACTTTCCGCCAAAGTCGGTCCCAGTCCATCTTGCAGGATGAATACCACTTCGCCATTATCGGGCGCGTCTGTGGATTGCCTGGCGGCACCGGCCGGTTTCTGTGCACGTATGGAATTTGACCGCGGACGGGGGCCCTCGAGCCTGTCCAGATCGGACTTGAGGTCTGCCGGAACACCCAATCCGGTAATGCTGCTCTGCGCTTTGTAGCCGTCAACCGCCTTGCTGTAATCAATACGCGCCGAGTCGCTTTCACCCGCTTCCTCGTAAACCATGCCGTTCAGATAACGCACGAATGCGCCTGAAAGATATGCCGCAGATGGATCCTTTTCGGCGGTCAGTCGCTGTTTTATGTCGAACTGTCTGGCTTCCACTGCCGCGTCATCGACATTACCGGACTGCAGATAATTGAGCTCCTTGAAAGCATAGATCAGGTACTGTTCGTTGCCCGTGCCTTCATAAGCCTTTACTGTATCGTTCACCACCACTGAACCGGTTTGTTCAGTCACGCTGATCGCATTGAGATGTTCCAACAGACGCTTGGCTGATTCAAACTGCAGATTGGAAGCGGCATAGTCCCCCTGAAAGCGGAGCAAGATGCCTTTATTGAGGTAATACAGCATCCGGTCGGCGCCGGTGAGCTTCAATTCATCAAGAGATTTGAATGCAGCGGAAAGATTGCGGTTGCTGGTCTCATGTTCCACCTTGGCAATGCCAACACTATAAGTGGCGCAACCGGGCAGGACAAAAACCGCCAACAAAACCAGCAGCCCGGGGAGCTGCCGGCCCGGCAAATCACAACCGAAGGCGCGATCCGGTGAAATTGCCATCCCCGCTAACGGAACTTGGCATTTTTGATATCTTTCTTCAATTTTTTCTGGCCGGTCCAAACTATGCGGTTGTCGGCAAGGCTGACCAAGGTGAGATCAACCTGATAAAAACGAATCTGCTCGCTGCCCGATGCGTCGATAATGGTGTTGATCGTACCCATCAACATATAATCCGCTCCCGCCTCCTTGCCCATCTCTTTGCGGGTGACTTCCGCGGCGTTGAGATCCATGTCGGCTCGCTCATCGCGTATATCTCCGCGCTCGCTACTCGATGCGACCACATCAACACGACCGGAATTGACAAAGGCACGCTCAAGGTCATTTACAAACGTATTGGTGTTGATGTGTTCTTGCGAAAGGTTACGGATTTTGCCAATGATGACCACCGGAGCTTTCCTCAGGGACAGGCTGTAGCGATTGATCCAGCCGGCGGAAAGCGAATCGCGAATCATCTCCTCGGACACCAGGCGTGAGTCTGTGTCGTTCCAGGTACCCGAAATATCTCTTACCTGATTTACATCAATTCGTTTTACTTCGGTTGAACAACTCCCCAGGATCAGCACAGCCACAACCGCTGCCGACATGATCCAACCCCTATTATTCATTGCCATATAATGCCTCCACGAAATTCAAGCAGAACTTCTGTTTGACTGCACGGTTATTATAGTCACAATGGTTAGCGCAAAAAACAATAATTCAATAATTTTCAAGAGCGCAATCCAGACACGTTTTAATTGCTGACACCGGCTGCAAGGCAGGTCAACCTGGGGTGATATACCATAATCGGATACGGGCGCCAAGAATGTTGGGTACCCGCCTTCAAATTTCAAGCGTTTCTCACCGTGATAAACTACAGCACTTCGATAGCATAACGGGAGTTAAGTTGCAGGAACTGCTGAATAACCCAGCTGTACAAGCCGGCCTTGCACCATTCCTGGTTGGACTGATTACCGCCGTACTATTCCGGCGTATCAAATTGAGTGGACTGGCGATCATTGCCGGGTTTGCCATCACTGTATATCTTGCCAGTGACTTCACTATCGACCCCCTCACCTCCGTGCGCAAAATCGTCCTGTCGGGATTGGTCAGCGTAGTGCTCGCCCTGTTGTTCACCTTGTTCCATTTACGCCGGTTTGGTTCGTTGCTACCGCTGCTCGGCGGGGCGGCGGCCATCTGGACAGTGCTGCGTATCCTCCAGCAACAACCAACCCAAACAATATTGCTGTGGGGCGCGGGTTGCGCGGCGTATGTCGCAATTCTGGTCTGGGGCATGGACAAACTGTCCGACAAAGAGCCGCTGCGCGCTGCCAGCGCAGCCAGCGCGCGGGGTATCGGCACCGGCGGTGCGTCACTGGTCGGCGCTTCCGCCTTGCTTGGCCAGTTCGGACTGGCGCTTGGCGCTGCCGCTGGCGCGCACCTGTTGATTCAAATGATCACCAACAAACCGCTCCCGACCGGACGCACGTTCACTTTTCCGCTGGCAATGATCACCGGACTGGCGGGTTGCGTTGCCGTACTGGGTGCGCAACTTCCCTGGTATGCATTACCCATCCTGGCCGCCATCCCCTTTTCAGCCTGGTTTGCGCCGCTGCCCAAACTGTCAGTCCGGATGCAAAGCCTGCTGCTCTCCATACTGACATTTGCCTTGGCGGTTGGCTCGATTTACGTGACATGGCGCGTGGCGGGTGACGTGCCATTCTAGTCCCTTAACTTCCGCAGATTTTTTGTGTGACAACCGGCTCATGACAAGATGACAGCTGGCCACAACAAGTGCAGAAGCATGCCAAAAGATTTATGATGGGGTGGTCTTAACAAAGGAGGTCGCCATGAAAGCACCCGTTCGTGTCACCATCACCGGCGCAGCAGGCCAAATCGGCTACGCAACACTTTTCAGGATTGCAAATGGCGATATGCTTGGGCACGATCAGCCTATCATCCTGCAATTGCTGGATCTTCCACAGGCCCAGCAAATGTTGCGCGGCGTGATGATGGAACTGGAAGATTGCGCCTTCCCGCTGCTGCAACAAATCATCATTACCGATGACGCCAAGGTCGCTTTCAGGGATACCGAAATCGCATTGCTGATAGGCGCACGCCCACGCAGCAAAGGCATGGAACGCAAGGATTTGATCGAAGCCAACGGAGCGATCTTCTCTGTACAGGGCAAACTGCTCAATGAATATGCAGCTCGCCACGTCAAAGTACTGGTGGTAGGCAACCCTGCCAACACCAACGCGCTGATCGCCATGAAGAACGCACCCGACCTGGATCCGCGCAACTTCACCGCGATGATGCGACTCGACCATAATCGCGCGATCGCGCAAGTCGCACTCAAACTGTTCCAGCCGATCAGGGACATCAAAAAGATGATCGTCTGGGGTAATCACTCCGGCACCCAATACCCCGATCTCGACCACGCAGATATACGCGGCCGTATGGTCCGGGAGCTATTGCCCGACCAGGAATGGGTGGAACGCGAATTCATCCCCACCGTGCAAAAGCGTGGCGCGGCGGTGATCGAGGCCCGCGGTTTGTCCAGCGCGGCGAGCGCGGCCAATTCGGCCATCTCTCACATGCATGACTGGATGCTCAGCTCGCACCACAACGACTGGGTGACCATGAGCGTTCCGTCAGATGGCAGTTATGGCATTCCCGAAGGCGTGATCTACGGCTTCCCGGTCACCTGCAAGAACGGGCACTACAAGATCGTACAGGGACTGTCTATCAGCGCACTGGGACACAAGCACATGGAAGAAAGCTACAAGGAACTGATCGAGGAACGCGACCATGTAAAACACTTGCTGGGATAAACACGCTCACCACTACAATGAACGAAAACTTTTGCATTTACTGGAAGGCCATGAAGAACTCTATCCGCTAAATCTGGAAGAGAAGTGATGAACCGTATCACCGATTAAGCTTGCC
>JBBRFZ010000015.1:0-30127 GCA_038241165.1 Burkholderiales bacterium
AGAGTTGGCTTAATTCATCCCCAGTTGGATTCAATTCAGTAACCGGAACCTGATGTGTTGTGGCATAACTTGAATCAAACATGTTAAAGATGACCGAAAGTTCAGGGGATGTTCGCAATCTATTATTAAATCGCTTAGTGATAAACCCGGCACACCGACTCGCAATATTGATGTATTTCCCAATCAGGTCGCTGTTCACCTTCGCGACAAAATCCTCCAGGTTCAGGTCGATGTCTTCCATCGTGCCGTTCAGTTTGGCGGCGTAGTAGTAGCGCAAGTACTCGGTGTTCTTGACGTGTTCAACATAGCTGCGTGCAGTGATGAACGTGCCGCGCGACTTGCTCATCTTTTCGCCGTTCACGGTGAGGAAGCCGTGTGCGAATAATTTCGTTGGCGTGCGGAAACCTGCATGCTGCAACATCGCCGGCCAGAACAGTGCGTGGAAGTACAGGATATCCTTGCCGATGAAGTGGTACAGCTCGGTCTTCGAATCAGCTTTCCAGTATTCGTCGAAGTCCAGTCCTTTGTCGTTGCACAACTGCTTGAAGCTACCCATGTAACCGACCGGTGCGTCCAGCCAGACATAGAAATATTTTCCCGGTGCATCGGGGATCTCGAAACCGAAATAGGGCGCATCGCGCGAGATGTCCCAATCGGTGAGCTTGTTTTCGCCCTCGGCGCCCAACCATTCCTGCATTTTGTTGGCGGCTTCTTGCTGCAATGGAGGTTCTTTGGTTAGCTTTCCTGTAGTCCAGTCACGCAAAAACTGTTGACAGGTCTCCGCGGAAAGTTTGAAAAAATAGTGGTCGGAGTTGCGCAGCTCGGGCTTTGCGCCGGACACCGCGGAGTACGGGTTGATCAGGTCGGTGGGCGCGTAGGCGGCGCCGCATACTTCGCAGTTGTCGCCGTACTGGTCTTTAGCGTGGCACTTCGGGCATTCGCCCTTGATGAAGCGGTCCGGCAGGAACAGGCTTTTGACCGGGTCGTAGAACTGTTCGATAGAACGTTTATCAATCAGCTTGGCTTTATCGAGTTTGTGGTAAATATCCTCGGCATAATGTTTTGTTTCACCACTGTTGGTGCTGCCGTAGTTGTCGAATTCAACCAGGAAGCTGTCGAAATCGGCCTTGTGCTCGTGCCACACACGGTCGATCAGTTGTTCCGGCGTGATGCCCTCCTTTTCGGCACGCAGCATGATCGGCGTGCCGTGGGTGTCGTCGGCGCAGACATAATGCACTTCGTGTCCCTGCATCTTCTGGAAACGCACCCAGATGTCGGTCTGGATGTATTCGACCAGATGGCCGAGGTGGATGCTGCCGTTGGCGTAGGGCAGTGCGGAAGTGACCAGGATCTTTCTTGGTTCTGTGGGGGACTTGCTTGTGGACATTGTGACTGGGCCGAAATGCTATCAAGGCGCGGATTTTAGCAAATCGCGCGCATCAGCGCCGAATTGGTTAAAATCCCGCCCTTGCAAATTAGTTTAGAGGAGCAAGGTACAAGGTACAGGGTATAAGTTTTTCAAGGACAAAGGATTTCGTATTTCCTTGAAACTTTAACCTTTAACCTTTAACCTGAATTTTATGAGCATCAAGTCGGACAAATGGATACGCCGCATGGCGGAGCAGCACAAGATGATCGAACCCTACGAGCCCAACCAGGTGAAAGTGGTCGACGGCAAACGCATCGTGTCGTATGGCACCTCGAGCTATGGCTACGATATCCGCTGTTCCAACGAGTTCAAGTTGTTCACCAACATCAACAGCACGATTGTCGATCCGAAGAATTTCGATCCGGACTCCTTCGTCGAGGTCAATGCCGATTACTGCATCATCCCGCCCAATTCGTTCGCGCTGGCGCGTACCGTCGAGTATTTCCGCATTCCGCGCAGCGTGCTGACCATCTGTCTGGGCAAGTCCACCTATGCGCGCTGCGGCATCATCGTCAACGTCACGCCGTTCGAGCCGGAGTGGGAAGGTTATGTGACGCTGGAGTTTTCCAATACCACCCCGCTGCCCGCCAAGATCTATGCCAACGAGGGTATCGCGCAGGTGCTGTTCTTCGAGAGCGACGAAGTTTGCGAGACATCGTACAAGGATCGCGGCGGCAAGTATCAGGGTCAGGTTGGCGTGACCTTGCCGAAGATGTAATTCCATTCCAATTTCATCGGTGAAACTGTGTTGGCTTCCTGGAGTAACTACTAGCCATTCGACTAGGCTGTCAAAAGACGACAGCAAGTCGCTGGTTATCGCTCACTCCTCGCCGTGCAGGTGCACTGTCTGCATCGTTCGATCGTCGCCGCCTTGTTTGACCTTCGAAATTGGAATGGAATAACTTGAAGATATAGCGGGTGGCGACAAAAGCTTCCGCTTGCGGTGTCAGAGAAATCTGCGACAATCCGCGCCGACTCATTTTCCCAACAGGGAGTAAGCCATGAAATTCCGTTTTCCTATTGTTATCATCGATGAAGACTTCCGTTCCGAAAATGCCAGCGGACTGGGCATACGCGCCCTGGCCGATGCCATTGAAAAAGAGGGGATGGAGATTCTCGGGGTCACCAGCTATGGCGATCTGACCTCGTTTGCGCAGCAACAGAGCCGCGCCTCGGCGTTCCTGCTGTCGATCGACGACGAGGAGTTCGGTGCGGGCAGCAAGGAGGAGACCGAGGCCGCACTGAAAACCCTGCGCGCCTTCGTCCAGGAGATACGCTTCAAAAACGCCGATATTCCGATCTATCTGTACGGCGAGACGCGTACTTCGCGGCACATTCCAAACGACATCCTGCGCGAATTGCACGGCTTCATCCATATGCATGAGGACACCCCGGAGTTCGTGGCGCGCCACATCATCCGCGAAGCAAAATCTTATCTGGACTCGCTGGCACCGCCGTTTTTTCGCGCGTTACTGCATTATGCGCAGGACGGTTCCTATTCGTGGCACTGTCCCGGGCATTCGGGCGGGGTTGCGTTTCTGAAGTCGCCGGTTGGGCAGATGTTCCACCAGTTTTTCGGCGAGAACATGCTGCGTGCCGACGTGTGCAATGCGGTGGACGAACTTGGCCAGCTGCTCGATCATACCGGTCCGGTGGCTGCCTCGGAACGTAATGCGGCACGCATATTCAATGCCGATCATTTGTTCTTCGTGACCAACGGCACGTCCACCTCGAACAAGATCGTGTGGCACTCCACCGTGGCGCCGGATGACATCGTGGTGGTAGACCGCAACTGCCATAAATCCATATTGCACGCCATCATCATGACGGGCGCCGTGCCGGTGTTCCTTACCCCGACGCGCAATCACTACGGCATCATCGGCCCGATCTCGAAATCAGAATTCGAGCCCGAAAGCATCCAGCGCAAGATCGATGCAAATCCCTTCATCAAGGACAAAACCAAGAAACCGCGCATCCTGACCATCACCCAGAGCACCTATGACGGCGTGGTATACAACGTGGAGATGCTGAAGGAAATGCTGGATGGGCGCATCGACACTTTGCATTTTGATGAAGCATGGTTGCCGCATGCCGCATTCCATGATTTTTACAAGGATATGCATGCCATAGGCAAATCCAGGCCGCGCGCGAAACAGTCAATGATTTTTTCCACGCAGTCTACGCACAAGCTGTTGGCGGGGTTGTCGCAGGCATCGCAGATTCTGGTGCGTGAACCCCTGAGTCACAAACTTAACAGTCACGTGTTCAACGAAGCCTATCTGATGCACACTTCGACCAGCCCGCAATATGCCATCATCGCTTCGTGCGACGTGGCTGCCGCGATGATGGAGCCGCCGGGCGGCACTGCACTGGTCGAGGAATCCATTGCCGAAGCGCTTGATTTCCGCCGTGCGATGCGCAAGGTGGATGAGGAATATGGCCAGGACTGGTGGTTCAAGGTGTGGGGTCCGGATGTCTTGGCTGAGGAAGGCATAGGTTCACGCGAAGACTGGGTGTTACATACCGACGACAAGTGGCATGGCTTCGGCAAGCTGGCAGCCGGCTTCAATATGCTGGACCCGATCAAGGCGACCATCATTACACCCGGCCTGAATGTGGATGGAGATTTTTCCGACAATGGCATGCCCGCTTCCATGGTTACCAAATACCTGGCCGAACACGGCGTGATCGTCGAAAAGTGCGGGCTGTATTCGTTCTTCATCATGTTCACTATCGGCATCACCAAGGGACGCTGGAACACGTTGTTGACCGCATTGCAGCAGTTCAAGGATGATTATGATCGGAACCAGCCGATCTGGCGCATCCTGCCCGAGTTCGCTGCGGCGCATCCGCGCTATGAACGTGTCGGGCTGCGCGATTTGTGCCAGCAGATACATGATATGTACAAGACCCACAATGTGGCGCGCATGACCACCGAAATGTATCTGTCCAGCATGCAGCCGGGAATGAAACCTTCGGATGCATTTGCCCGAATGGCGCATGCCGAGATCGATCGGGTGGAGATTGAAAAGCTGGAAGATCGTATCACGGCCGTGTTGCTTACGCCTTATCCGCCGGGTATCCCGTTGCTGATTCCGGGCGAGATTTTCAACAAGACCATCGTGGACTATCTCAGGTTCGCGCGCGATTTTAACGAAAAATTCCCCGGCTTCGAGACCGATATTCATGGCCTGGTTGCGGAAGAGGTTGATGGTGAACGGCGCTACTTTGTTGACTGCGTTTCGCAGGATTGAGCCGCAAATCTTGATCGACTGACAATACCGGACGTCCCATTTTTCGTGGGAGAGGGGGCGGGAGTTTTGAGGCAAGGGCTTTCTGGTCAAAACTGCCGGTGCCGTGGCGTGTCCGGACTTCGATCCCGATTTTCTTGAGCAGCGGGGTGGGCAATATTCCACCCGCACAAACAATCACTGCGTCGTTGGGCAGATTGATCAGTGTGCCGTTTTGATCGATCACCACACTGGCAAATTCGATTTTCTTGACATTGGATTCAAGCAACACCGACAGGCGCCCACTCTTTTCTGCTTCCTCGGTCAGTTGCCGGTTTTTTGGTTTGACCCGACTGAATGCGTTGTTGCGGTAGCTAAGCGTTACCTTGGAGCCGGGTTCAATGCAAATCGCCAGCGCTGCTTCCAGCGCCGCATCTCCCCCGCCGACCACCAACACCTTCTTGCCCTGGTATTGTTCCGGATCGATCAGACGATACACCACTTCTTCCAGGTCTTCCCCCGGCACGTCAAGTTTGCGTGGCGTACCGCGCCGTCCGATTGAAAGCAGAACGCTGGGTGTGGAGTAGCAGGTGCGAAATGATGTACCCCTCCGGGTTATCGTTGGGCATGCCGGGGTTCGGAGGATGGTATGAAAGGTTGTGCCAGGCTCACGCGTGCGGGAAATATTGCACTATCCGGAATGGACATCGCCAGGGTGGAACGGGCTGCCGGTGCAGTTATTTAGAACTGATAAGCAATCGTGGCGCCGATGCCAAAGTCCGGAACACTATTCGTGAAGCCCTTTAACACGTAACCTTGTGCTTTCCAGGTTTTGTCCAGTCTGTGGCTGGCGAACAGAATCGCTTCCATGCGCGATGAGCCGGTGGTTGTGGATGACTGGCCCAGTCTAAGCATCATGCCGGCATTGTTATCCGGGTCAAGCTTGTAGCTGGCGCCCAGCGAACCATAAAGGATATTGTTCAGCGCATACCCGGCTGGACTGCCATATATCTTGTAACCGATTGTGCCGAACGTGGTCACGTCGCCGCTGATTTGATAAATGTCCGACTGGAACATGTAATCGTTCATTCCGGTGCCCAGGCCCTTGGTCGCGTCGGCGGTTCCGAACTTGATTTTTCCGGTCAGGTTGACCAGCAGTCCCTTGGCGGGATCATAGTAATAGGTATGACTTGCGCTGGCGATCACATCGCCCAGACCCGAGCGGGTCGAGATGGGAGCGTTGGCAACTTTAGTCACCACACCGACTCCGTTGATCACGTTAATCGGTCCGGAAATTTTCAGATAAGGGACAGTCAGTTTCAACGTCCACGATTTATACTGGTACTTTCCTGTAACCGGAATGTACAGCATATTGGTCGATTGGGTGCCGCCATACTTGCCGGTGTTGTAGTCCATGCCCGTTTCCAGGCTGAGTTTCCCACTCTCTTCCGCATGCGCGGTCTGAACTGTGGCAATGGCGAAAGAGGCAAACAGGCTTGCTGCAAGTATGGCGTATTTCATTATTGATCCTTATGTCTTATTTGGTTTCAGGTGCATCGGGGCCTTCATTCACTTCCGGAACTTCGGCCACTTCAGGAACTTCTGCGACTTCAGGGGCTTCTGCAGTTTCTGCCGCTTCTGGAGCTTCAACTTCCGGACCTGCAGCTGCAGGGGCAGCAACCGGTGTCGTTACAGCCGGTGTTGTTGCGGCAGGAGTTGCAGCAGCAGGAGTTGTTACGACCGGAGTTGTAGCAGCCGACGCCAGTGTAAAACCGCCCAACAAGAACAATGCAGTAACAAGTTTAGCAACATTTTTTTGATTCAACATGATTAACTCCTTAATATTAAATGAATAACTAAAACATCGAACCCGGGATGCTTTACAGCAGGTTCTACGACATGTTCAGGCAATTTCTTGCCTCAACAGCCGTGTGCACCATGCACACAGAATGAACGATACGTGTAAAATTTACACACGTCAAGTATTTTTTTGTGGTATGCTTCTTCAACAGTGAAATATTGAAAGGACAGCTATGAATAACCAGGATACATCCGGCGCCGTGCCCCAATCGCCCGTTTTTATGGCGATCCGGCATCTGTTGCGTCCGTTGGTTCGGCTGCTTTTGTTGAATGGTATTTCCTTCACGATTTTCTGCGAGTTGGTGAAATCGGCTTACGTAAAGGTTGCCGATGACGAGTTCAAACTGGATTCCAAGCCCCAGACCGACAGTCGCATCAGTTTGCTTACGGGAATACATCGTCGCGAGGTCAATCGTTTGCGCAATGAAGCCGTTACGGATGTCAACCTTCCGCAGCATGCATCCATGAGTGCCTTGCTGCTCACCATCTGGAGCGGCCATCCCGATTACATGGACAAGCAGGGACTACCCATTCCCTTGCCGCGACTGGCAAGCAAGGCAGAGGAACAATCCTTTGAATCGCTTGTGCAGTCGGTCAGCAAGGACTTCCGCCCACGTGTCGTCCTGGATGAATGGTTGCGACAGGGCATCATTACGTTGGACAGTGAGGATCGAGTCCACCTGAGTGCCGATGCATTCGTGCAGCCTCAGGATATGGCAGAGAAGATTTATTACTTTGGACAGAACATCCATGACCATATGGCTGCAACGGTTCACAACCTGTCAGGGAGTTCGCCGCCATTTCTGGAACGCTGTGTTTTTTACGACAAGTTGAGCGCAGATTCGGTAAAGGAACTGGCCGATTATTCCCGTACCGTAGGCATGAGATCGTTACATTCCGTCAATAAACGCGCAGCCGAGTTGCAACAGCGCGACCGGAAAAATACTGATGCCATATATCGCGCCAATTTTGGCGTATATCAATACAGCGAAGCGGAGATTCAGGATGAAAAATAATCCGGTTATATATATTTGGGCGATTTTTATATCGGGCATGCTGGCCACCTCCAGTGTATGGGCAGCTTCGGGCAGTTGTACCTATGTTGCATCGGGTACGGGTATCGGCGGCACCGGGATCAGTGGCTCAGGAATGGGAGGCACTGGAATGCTGGCAAAGGGCACAGGGATGGGCGGAACAGGGATGAAACCCGGTACCGAGATGGCTGAACTGAAAGTAGCGGGCAACATTATTTCAAGCAGTGGCCCTGTCGAGGCTCAAAGCAACGGCCGTACCCGGCTTCTGGCCAAGGGTGATTCGGTCTGTGTGGGCGAAACGATCGTGACGCAGCAGTCCGGCATGGTGCAAATCAGGATGGTCGACAACGGGCTGATCGCGATACGGCCACAGACGCAACTCAAGATCGAAAAGTTTGCTTATAACGGAACGGAACAGGATTCCAGCCTGATTTCCCTGCTGAAGGGCGCATCGCGTTTTGTTACGGGGAGATTGGGCAAATTGCATCCACAAAACGATCTGATCCATACCCCATATGCAACTATCGGCGTCAGGGGGACAGACCATGTGGCGACAGTCATCCTGCCCGGGAACAGTGCGGGTTATGTTGCCGGTACCTATGACAAGGTCAATCAGGGGATCACGTTCATCAGAACCGATAAAGGCGAAATCGACATTCTCCCCAGTCAGGTCGGGATGGCTGCGAGCATGACTGAGGCACCCGCTTTACTGAATGGCGTTCCGGAATTCTATCGGGAGAGTGGTGCTTCGCAGGAAAAGGGCGAAATGTCCGAAAAGGGCAAGGTGGGAGAGGGTGGGTCCGACGGGAAAATGAATGAATCCATCAGGGAACAAAGCGGTAATGGAAAGGGAGTGTCTCAACCTGCAGAGTCCGGTTCTGCTTCCGGTGAGATCCATGGCGATGTGCCTGAGACGGTAACCCCTGAATCCCCGGAGCCGGTGTCACCGGAAATTTCAGTACCGGAGTTCCCCGAAAGTCCGGATGTGCCCGAGTTGCCGCAAAATCCGGAGTCTTGATCCAGGCGCGAGGGATAGAGAGGACGGTGTATAGCTAAGGTGCAGTTCAGCGGCCGATGCGCTGATAGATGACAAAATGATAGTCCAGCGGTTCAGGTTCCCGCTGGCTTTTCATATCGCGCGACACCTCATGCCATTCGTCGCGATTGAACTCCGGGAAGTGTGCATCACCGTGGATGTCCGCGTCGATCTCTGTCAGATATATCCGGTCGGCCAGAATGATCGCCTGGCGGTAAATTTCTGCGCCGCCGATCACGAAAATCTCCTCGTCATCACCGCATTCCTGGATGGCATCAGGCAGTGAATTCACAACGAGAACGCCCGGAATCGCATAGCCGGTATTGCGCGTCACCACCACGGATGTGCGACCCGGTAACGGCTTGCCGATCGATTCATAGGTCTTGCGCCCCATCACGATGTGGTGGCCCATGGTGAGCGATTTGAAGTGTTTAAGGTCGGGAGGCAAGTGCCACGGCAGTGTGTTGTTGACGCCGATCACGCGGTTTTTCGCCATCGCGACAATCAGCGATACGCGCGGCTTCATACCGGTACCAGGATAAGAGGTTTTCATACCGCAACGGGTGCCTTGATGGCCGGATGCGGATCATATCCTTCCAGAGTGAAGTCATCGAACGTGAATGCGAAGATATCCTTCACCTCGGGATTGATTCGCATCGTCGGCAGCGGGCGGGGCTCGCGCGACAATTGCAGATGCGTCTGCTCCATGTGGTTGGAATACAGGTGGGCATCACCGAAGGTATGCACGAAGTCGCCCGGATGCAGGCCGCATACCTGCGCCATCATCATCGTCAGAAGCGCATAGCTCGCGATGTTGAACGGTACGCCGAGAAAGATATCCGCGCTGCGCTGATAAAGCTGGCAGGACAATTTTCCGTCGGCCACATAGAACTGGAAGAATGCGTGGCAGGGCGCCAAAGCCATCTGGTCGAGTTCGCCGACATTCCATGCCGATACGATGATGCGACGGGAATCCGGATTCCCCTTGATCTGGTCGACGGCCATCTGGATCTGATCCACCACGCGACCGTCAACGGTCGACCATGAACGCCACTGCTTGCCATACACCGGGCCAAGGTTGTCGTTCTCGTCAGCCCACTCGTCCCAGATTTTGACGCCGTTGTCCTTGAGATACTTGATGTTGGTGCTGCCCTGCAGGAACCACAGCAGCTCGTGGATGATAGATTTCATGTGGCACTTTTTGGTCGTCACAAGCGGGAAGCCTTCCTGCAGGTTGAAACGCATCTGGTAGCCGAACACGCTGGTCGTGCCGGTGCCGGTGCGGTCGGATTTTTTGGTGCCGTGATCGAGCACGTGCTGCATCAGGTCTAAATAAGCGCGCATAATTTCTGGTGTTGAATGCCCGTATAATCGGGGCATTGATGAATGATATTTCGAGAACGTAATGCTAGCACAACTGACCGCTTCTACTGATGTGCCCAAGACCCTGATCGTCTGGGCGATGATGCGGGGTCACTCAGTCCAGATGCCGGTCCGGTAATAAGGAGACGATGTGCAAACCGACAACGAAATTATTGCAAACAGGGAGCACGTACGGGGCCATTTCCTTGCAGATATGAGGGAGATCGGCTGGGAAAAGACTCTCATCGAAGATCAAACCCTGCTCCGGTTGGCTAGGCCTCCGGCCAGGGTGGTCGAAGCTCTGAGTAAAAGATTCGCACTGGACGAGCTGCACATAAAGGACATGCTTAATCCGGTGCATCCTTCACAATACACCCCGCTGAAAAATGGCGCGATGCACATCATTTTGCGCTTTCCGGTTCCTCAAGGCGGAGAAGATGAAGCCGGGGAAGTTACCTGCGTTTCGATACTCGCCGATAACAGAATGTGTGCGTTGATCTGGCCGGGTGAACGTTACCACCATTTTTCCAATCCTGATCTGATCGGCCTGACTGTCGAAGAGTGCGTCTGCAAAATCATACATCTGCTGGTCGACTATCTGTTGCGGCGCGTTTATGTTTTGCGCGAGGAGATGGACGAATTCGAGGATGAATGCCTGGCCGATGCCGCCAATGCCGACCTGGGCAGATTGCTGCTGATGCGCAAGGAATTCGCGATGCTGGCACGTTATGCCAGAACCAATGCGACCGCGATCGAGAAGCTCAGGGAGACAAGCGTCTATCGTGAAAATCTGCGCCTGATAGACGCGCTCGAACACATGCATCGGACATCAGGCATAGCCGAATCAAGGGCCGAGCACGTGCTGAGTCTGATGCAGGCGGTGCAGTCGCTGCTCAGCCAGCGCCTGAACCAGGTATTGACGTTTCTTGCCGTGATCACAGTGATCCTGACCCCGATCGGGGTAATCGCCGGAATCTTCGGCATGAATTTCACCGATATGGGCGTGCTGAAATATCCGAACGGATTCACCTTGGCGATCTCGGGCATGTTGTTACTGGGAGCAGCACTGGCGGTCATCTTTAAAATAAAGAAATGGTGGTAGGGTGACAAGCAATGTGACCGGGTCCGGCGAATCAGCATCGGGTAATTTATTCCCGGGGCACCGGAAACCCTCAGCAATTCGATTTGTATATTATCGGAAGGACATAAAATGACATTCATTGAATCGATTCAAACCTGTTTCAGGAAGTACGCGGAATTCAACGGCCGGGCTTCCCGGCCCGAGTTCTGGTGGTGGATTCTATTTATAGTTATTATTTCCATCGCCGCACAATTGATTGGCAAACCTGTGGGAGCACTCGTCACGCTGGCTACTTTACTGCCCTATCTTGCCGTCACATCGCGCAGATTACACGACATCAATCGCAGCGGGTGGTGGCAACTCATCGGGTTTATACCGTTTATCGGATGGCTGATAATGATTTACTGGTGCGTCCAGCCCTCATCAGGCCAAAGTGAATATGGCTGATTTCTCCATGCTCAACTGTCTCAGGCGGGTTGAAGCAGTTGCTTGTCTGTCAACCTGACAAACCTGATTCAGCAAAGAGGATTTAATGAGCAGCGATTTTGATCGAGTCATTCCGCGCAGCGGCACATCCAGCTTCAAGTACGACGGGAGGATGGAGATTTTCGGAACCGATGACGTCCTGCCTCTATGGGTGGCTGATATGGATTTCGCCGCTCCCGCGGTAGTGCGTGATGCGCTGGCGGAGAGGGCGGCGCATCCGATCTATGGTTACACCGTTTATCCGGAATCGCTGTACGAAGCGCTGATAGACTGGCTGCAAAAGCGCCATGGCTGGAAAGTGGAGCGCGAGTGGATCGTGATGTGTCCCGGTGTGGTTCCTTCCGTGCACGCAGCCATCATTGCGTTAAGCCAGCCTGACGATGTCGTGATTGTGCAACCACCGGTGTATGCGCCATTTTTTTCTGCAGCGAAAAGTGTCGGGTGCAAATTACTGCTTAATCCGCTCAAGTTCGAAGATGGCCGTTATCGCTTTGACCTGGAACATTTCGAGCGCTGTGCGGCGGAAGGTGCGCGGCTGTTGTTGTTGTGTTCCCCGCACAATCCGGTCGGAAGGGTGTGGAAAAAGGATGAATTGATGGCGTTGCTCGAAATCTGCGAGCGCTACAGGGTCACGGTTATATCCGACGAGATCCATGCAGACCTTGTCTACCCGGGACGGCAACATACACCATTGGCCAGGCTGAATGACGGTACGGTAAAGATCGTTACGGCGGTAGCACCCAGCAAGACTTTCAATATTCCCGGACTCGGTTTGTCTGCGCTGATCGTGCCGGATGAAAAAGACCGCGCAGCGATAGTAAAAGCGTTTGGCCTGTTGCATGTCAGTGCGGCAAACCCGTTCAGCATCGTGGCGTTCGAGGCGGCATATCGAAGCGGTGCTCCGTGGCTGGGTGATCTGCTCGATTACTTCGACGTGACCCTTCAGTTTGTGCGTGCTTATCTACAACAGCAATTGCCGCTGATCAAACTGATAGAACCGGAAGGGACGTATCTGCTGTGGCTTAACTGTCGCGCGATGGGTCTGAATGATGAACAACTCAAGCAGTTCTTTGTCAGGCAGGCAGGCGTGGGTTTGAGCCCCGGGATTATTTTTGGTGAACAGGGTAGCGGTTTCATGCGCATGAATATCGCAGCGCCACGCAGCGTGATTGCCGAAGCACTGGAAAAAATAGCGGGGGCCGAACAGCTGCGAAAATAACAGGGAATCAGTTGCCTTGCCTGGGCGGATGGTGGGGTTCGTCGGCCGACAGGCTCAAATAATGGACATTGAACAGATTGTTGCGATCAGACCACAGCATCTTCGGATGCCACCCCGCCGACCAGGCCAGTTGCTGAAACTCATGCGCGGTATATTTGTATGAGTTTTCGGTGTGTATCGTTTCGCCGTCCTCGAAGTGGAAGGTCTCGTCACCCAGTTGAATGAATTGTTTTTTCCGGCTGACCAGATGCATCTCTATCCGTCCCAGTTCTGCATTGTAAAAAGCGCTGTGCGCAAAACCATCCATATCCAGTTGTGCGCCTATTTCACGTTGCATACGCGCCAGCAGATTCAGGTTGAATGCGGCCGTATAACCCGCGGCGTCGTTGTAGGCTGAATGCAACACGGAGGGCGACTTCTTGCTGTCCACGCCGATCAGCATCGCGCCGTTGGGACCGGCTAATTGTGCGGCATGCTGCAATAATTGTACGACCTCGGCCGGTGTGCAATTGCCGATGGACGATCCGGGAAAGAAGATCACACGCCTGCGGCCCGCATATCCATCAAGTTTCACGGCAGGCAAACGGGTGTAGTCTGCACACAACGGATGCATGTGCATCTGGGGGAACCTCACGCCGAGGCGCTGTGTGCTTTGCAGCAAGTGCGGCTCGCAGATATCTATCGGCATATACGCAGCGTCATCAGCCAAGTGCCGGAGCAACAATGGTGTCTTGGTGGCGCTGCCGCTGCCGAGTTCGATCAGGACACAGGAGGCGCCGACTTGATCGGCCATTTCCGCACCGAATTCATCCAGGATAGCTGTTTCGGTACGTGTCGGATAATATTCAGGCGTGGTGCAGATCAGGTCGAACAGCGCCGAGCCGCGCGCATCGTAAAAATATTTTGGGGGTATCGCGCGCGGTTGCCTGCGCAGGGCCGTGCGGACAGTATTCAGGAATTCATCTTCGTCGGGAGTGTCCTGGAGTACCGGGGATTCGTTGCGCATCATGCATCCTCCGCAAGGCGCAGACCGGAAAACATCCATCGGTCTGACGGCCGGAAAAAATTACGATAACTGGCGCGCATGTGTTCCTGTGCCGTGACGCAGCACCCGCCACGCAATACCATCTGGCCGCTCATGAATTTTCCGTTGTATTCCCCCAGTGTGCCGGGCAAGGGGCGAAATCCGGGATAGGACGCATATGCACTTTGGGTCCATTCCCACAGGTCGCCATACAGTTGTGTGAGGCCGGGCTGGCTGGCGGCTTGCGGATGCAGGGCTCCGGATTCGAGAAAATTGCCGGTTATCGGCATTTTCGCAGCCGTATGTTCCCATTCCGCCTCGGTCGGCAGCCGCTTTTCTGCCCAGCGTGCATAGGCATCCGCCTCGAAATAGCTCAAATGTGCGACCGGTTCCTGCAGGTTCAGCGGCTGCATGCCGGACAGCGTGAATTGCCGCCAGTCACTACCGTCCCGGTGCCAATATAAAGGCGCTTGCCAGTGCTGGGTATTGATCGTGTACCAGCCATCGGATAGCCACAGCTCGGGGCGTTGATAACCGTTATCGGAAATGAAAGCCAGATATTCCTGGTTGCTTACCAATCGACTGGACAGCCGGTAATCCTGCAACAAAGTCTGGTGTCTGGGACGTTCATTGTCGAAAGCAAACCCCACACCATCTTGGCCGATCTCGACTAACCCTCCGGCGAAAGCATGCCAGCACATGTCTGTGATGGACGGCGGTGCGGCCCGGGTGTTGTGGTAAGAAGGCTTGAGCGGATTGATAAAAAAATTATATTTCACATCCATCAGCAGCAACTCCTGATGCTGGATCTCGTGTTCGATGCCCAGCTCCACCCGCGCGAGGATGTCATGCGTGTATTGTTGCGGCAGATCGTTCAGCAGCGTTTGCAGTGCCTCATCGACATGACTGCGATAACGGTAAATGTCCGCCACCGTCGGGCGCGACAGCAGGCCGCGATGGGGCCTCGGGAAAAAGGTTCCCGCCGTTTCGTAATACGAATTGAACAGGTGCGCGTAGGCATCATCGAAGACGCGATAGCCCGGCGCAAAGGGCAGCAGGATGAATGTTTCGAAAAACCAGGTGGTATGCGCAAGATGCCACTTGGGCGGACTGACCGACTCGCAGGCCTGGATGACATAATCCTCTATCTCCAACGGGGCACACAGGGATTCCGTTCGGGCGCGTACTGCGCCCAGTCGCTGACCCGGCGTCATCGTTTCGCCGGCAGTATGTACAGGGGAGGCCTGCAAGTCCATCGCTTACTCTTCCACCTTCACGCCATGCCAGAAGGCGACGTGATCCTTGATACGCGCCGCCATGCTGGAGGGCTCGGGATAATACCAGGCGGCATCCGCATTCACCTGGCCGTGCACCACTACATCGTAGTAACTCGCGATGCCTTTCCACGGGCATTGGCTATGCGTGTCGCTTGCTTTTAGATATTCCCGCTTCACGGCAGAGAGCGGGAAATACAGATTACCTTCTACACGATGAATTTCGTCGGCTGGTGCTTCGGCGATCACCTGATTGTTCCATATTGCTTTGGGCATGATTTCCTCCCAGGATCGATAATCACAGCGTAATGCAAATTATCAACAACTCATTTGCATTTTCGGATCATCCAGGACAAAGGTTACAACAGACGGGCTTTATTAACTACCCTGATATTGACCTTGGTATTTGCGATAAACATGTCAGCCACGCACGCTATGCAGCCGGTTCATGACTCATGCATAGGCTTTATAGCTAAAGTCCGGCCAACCACAGTCTGAATCTGAGCCCGATGCCGGTGGTATAACCGACCTCGACAAAGCGTATCCGCCCATCGGGTGCAATGATGAAACTGGCAGGCACCGCATGCACTCCCCATTGGGCGGAGAGCTTGCCGTCCTGATCGTTGATCACCGGGAAGGCTATCCCCTGTTCCCGCATGTGGCGCACGACTTCTGCCGTGCTACCGCTTTGCATTGCCACAGTGATCGTGTTGGGATGGGTGTGGGCAATATCCGCGATGGAGCCCTGCTCGGTGCGGCAGACCGGGCACCAGGTCGCCCAGAAATGGATCAGCACGGGTTTCTCGGGATGTGCCGGCAGGGTGTATGACAGCCCGGCCAGCGTGATTCCCTGTAATTCAGGGGCGGCCCCGCTGACCATATCGCGCTGCTGCCACGCGCGTATGCCGACAATGAGGGTCACGAACACCAGTGCATTGATGGCATAACCCAGCCATTTTTTCGCGCGCGATTTGTTGTTGGCTTCCTTTTTCATCCTATCCAATGATTTCGAAGCAGACGTAACTGCCGACTTCAGGCTCAATGATGACGAGGTGAAGCATCTTCATGCTCCTGCGGGATTATTTTTTCAGGAGGTCACGAATTTCCGTCAGCAGGACTTCCTGTGCCGGCGGAGCGAAAGGTGCTGCGGGGGCGGCTTCAGCTTTTTTCTTCATCGAGTTGATGCCTTTGATGACCATGAAGATAACCGCCGCGATGATGGTGAAGTCGATGACTGTCTGTATGAATTTTCCATAACTGATCACAACGGCCGGCGCATTTGCGGTGGTATCCAGCAGTACGAAAGACAGCTTTGAGAAATCCACGCCGCCTATCAGTACACCGATGGGCGGCATGATGACGTCCGTCACGAAAGAGGAAACGATTTTGCCGAATGCGCCGCCGATAATCACACCGACAGCCATATCAACTACATTTCCCTTGATTGCGAACTCCTTGAACTCCTGCATCATGCTCATGATTTTCTCCCAGATAGATATTGAATCAATTGCCGAATTGAACATTAAGCCCCGCAAATCAGGGTGATTATTTTCAAAAATGCTGTCACCGAATGTTACGGCTTGCTCATTAAACCAGATTTCGACCGTTACTCAAGTGGGATTACCAGCCTAGCTTGAAATGCGCCGCCACGCTGGTCACCCCGAGTGCCATTACAGTGACTGCCATCACGCCGGTAGCCAGCCAGCCCAGCCATTGCAGGCGGGCACTGATCGCAAACTTGCCCATGATCTTCTCCTGTGTCGCCATGCGCATCATCGCGATCATCAACGGGACGGATATCACTCCGTTGATCACCGCACTCCACAACAGCGCCTTGATCGAATCGATTGGGCTGAAATTCAACAGCACACCGAATATGGTAGACAGTGCAATGATCGTGTAAAAACCCTTCGCCTCTTTGAGTTCCAGGCTGAGGCTGGACGACCAGCGAAAGGTGTTCGCAACCGCGTAGGCGGCCGAGCCGGCCAGCACCGGCACGGCAAGTATCCCGGTGCCGACGATACCGCCCGCAAACAGCAGGAACGTGAATTCACCACCGATCGGGCGCAACGCTTCGGCGGCCTGGGAAGAGGTCTGAATGTCATGCACGCCATGGGTGTACAGCGTGACTGCGGTGGTCAGCATGATAAAAATTGCAATCAGTTGCGAAAATGCCATACCCAGTCCGGTGTCGATGTTGATGCGGGGCAGGTGCTGGGTCGCATCTTCCGGAGACTTGCGCAGCGAAGTTCCCTTGTGTTGCAACTTCAGTTCCTCAACCTCTTGCCCAGCCTGCCAGAAAAACAGATAGGGGCTGATGGTGGTGCCAAAAATGGCCACCAGCAGCAGATAGTTATGCGAGTGCCGGATTTTTGGCAGCAGTGTCCCGTGCAGCACGTCAAGCCAGTGAACATGCGATGCGAATACGGTGCCGACATAGGCAAACAGGGACAACGTAAGCCATTTCAAAATGCCCACGTAGCGCCGGTAGGGGATGAATACCTGCAATAACAGACAGATCATGCCGAACGTTATGGCATAGACATGACTCGGTCCGCCAAACACCAGTTGAGCTGCATCACCCATTGCCGCGAGGTCGGCGCCGATGTTGATGGTATTGGCCACCAGCAACAACATGACCAGGGAAATTGTAACGCCGCGCGAGTTGGTCCTTGCCAGGTTGGCCGCAAGGCCGCGGCCCGTGACGCAGCCGATGCGCGCGCTGATGACCTGGATTCCGACCATCAGCGGATAGGTTATCAGCAGCGTCCACAAAGTACCGAAGCCGTATTGCGCACCCGCCTGGGAATAGGTGGCAATTCCGCTGGGATCATCGTCTGCAGCACCGGTGATCAGGCCGGGCCGAGCTTGCTGAGCCACTGATAAAGCTTTTTATTCATCGGGAGAGGACGGATGTGCGAAATCGGGCGGCGGCGATTCTGCCATACTTTTGGAACAAAATCCCGACGCAAAGTCGAAGCGCGGCTAATAGATTCAGTTCACCCTGTAACTCATGTGGCAAGCTACGCATTGCGCGGTGACTTTGGACAGCGCATCCAGTGACCGGGGCAAATCGCCTTCACTGGTGGTCATGGCGAAGCGGCTGGCAGCGTGGTGCATTGCAGTGCCGATGCTCTGCATCCCCTCGGGCATGAAAGGCGCCATGTGGGCTGCATTATGGGATTTCAGGGAACTCATGCCGATACGATGCTCCGCGATGTCCGAGGCCTTGTCGAACTGTCCTTTTGCGAGCGCCATCTGGATCTCGTGCACCGCCAGCAGATGGTCGCGCATGCTGTGCAGCATGTGGGTTTTCATCATGGCAGGCAAGTCCACTCTGGTTCTTGCATCCTGTTCGGCGACGCTGGATTGGGTTATCAGGGCCAGCGAGAAGGCCAATATGCATGTGTGCAGTATCTTTTTCATTTTCTACTCTTCATTATGAATTTGCAGTCCTGCTGATGATGCATTGACACAGAATCCGGACAACTTCACCAGCACGCGTTGCAACAGCCGGTTTGCTGCGGTAACGCCGCCGTATGCATTTTCGCTGGTGGCGTTTTCATATTCATCGAATTGCCGGACCGCAAGTAAGCGCTTGTCATGCAGGTCTATCAGTTGTGCCCGCAGGGTGAGCCGCACACGACTGGGTCGTGTCGTGAAATCCTGTTGCAGGCGAACCAGTTCGACATCAAGTCTGACATCGGCAGGAATCGCATCCGATGTCTGCACCACGGCACTGAAACTTTGCGTTTGCAGCATTGCCTGCGCAATTATCGGTTCCAGCATCCGCGCCGGAGTGTCTGCCCAGCGACTGGTCGCAAAATAATTAAGTTCATATGGCTGTTGCACATAAACCATCTGTGCTGTGTCAAAACCGGGCAGTGCGCGCGGTGTGCTGATCGCCAGAACCAGGTCGCGTTTGTCTTGTGCCGTGTGGATAGTCGATCCGGCTTCGAGCATGTAGATGTTCGGACTGACTCCTTGCGGTGCGGACAGGGGGCTGCATGCTGCAAGCAGCAGGATGGGCACCAGTGTCTGGAGTGCCTGACAGGACATACGACGGATTCCGTTGCTGTTCATCTGGAATTCTTCCTCAGTTGGGTGTCAGTTCGGTTATCGTAACCCCGGCAGGCGTCATTCACCGGGTCCGCGCTTCGGGGCGGGTTTGCCGTATAACAACACGCTCGGATTCTGTTCCAATTCACCGCTGACTCTCCGCAGCGAACTGGTCAGGTCTCGCAATTCCACGACAAGCTGGTGTACTTCCGGCAAGGTACCGTCGGTGAAGGCAACACTCGCATTCGTGCCTGCGCGGGAAAGTTCACTGGACATGTGATCGAAGGCATCGGCACTATGTTGTATGCGCTGTACGAGCTGTGGTAATTCATCGCTCAGACGCGCGGTGTTTTTCATTGTTCGCGCCGCGTCGCGGAGGCTGGAGTCGATCATGGTCGAGTGTGCTGCCAGTGTATGCGACAGGGTTTCGATATTTGCCAGGGAATGTTTGAACGCGCGCCGGTTATCTTTATCCAGCAGGGCATTGATGTTCTTGCTGCTCCGGTTGAGATTGGCGATCAAAGACGTAATCCCAGAGTCGAGCCGGGTCAGCAGTGAAGGCCCGCTTGTGATCACCGGATACTCTTCGTTGTTCTGTGCCTGGAGAGCAGGCGAATCACGGCTGCTTCCCGACAATTCGACAAACGCGAGGCCGGTTAATCCCTGTGTCTTCAGGGCTGCCAGGGTGTCCACCCTGACCGGCGTGCCACGCGCGATTGCGAGCGTTATTTGCACTTCTTCGACATTATTCGGCGCCAGGGCGATTTTGTTCACACGGCCGACATCGACACCCAGATAGCGCACGGGTGCGTTGAGATTCAGCCCGGCCACCGACTCCCTGGTGTAAGTCTGGTAGATGTCATATTGCGTGTTATAGGATTTGCCGCTGCTTAACCACAGCACGCCGCCGATAAGTCCGGCGCCCAACACCAGGACAAACACGCCGACCAACGCATAGTTTACTTTTTCTTCCATGCCTGTTCGCGCGCGGCACGTCCGCGCGGCCCATAAAAATAATCCCGTATCACCGGGTGCTCCGACTTGGAGAGTTCCTCCATGGTTCCCACTCCCAGAATATTTCCCCCCTCCAGCACCGCAACGCGATCTGCCACACGCCACAGCAAATCAAGATCGTGCGTCACCATCATAATCGTCAATCCAAGCATATCGCGCAAATTCCGCACCAGCTCGTCTATGCCGCTGGCGCTGAGCGGATCGAGAGCTGCGGTCGGCTCGTCGAGAAACAACAGTTCCGGATCGAGGGCAATGGCGCGTGCAAGTGCGGCGCGCTTGTGCATTCCGCCGCTCAACTCGCTCGGGTATTTGGCGCCCGCGTCTGCCGGCAATCCGGTAAGCGCGATTTTCAGCGCGGCGACTTCATCTATTAAACCGGGGCTGAGTCGGGTATGTTCACGCAGCACCATGCCGACATTCTCCGCCACCGTCAGCGAACTGAACAGCGCGCCGCGTTCAAACATCACTCCCCAGCGTCGGCGCAGTTGAAGCGCTTGCTCATCGTTCAAACCGATCACTTCCTGACCGAATACCCGGATCGAGCCGGATACCGGCTGCAGCAGCATGATGATCGCGCGCAGCAGCGTGGATTTTCCGCAGCCGCTGCCGCCCACCAACGAAAATATCTCGCCCTTCTGCACCGCCAAACTGAGATTCTCGTGTACCACGGTCTTGCCGTAGCGGGTGTGCAGACCACGGACATCGATGACGGTGTTGGTATTCTGCATCTGCTCCATTGCGGCGTTCATATACTGAGCCAGTTGAATACCACGGAAAACAGCGCGTCCGCCAAAATCACCAGGAAGATGGCCTGCACTACGCTCAATGTCGTCTGCCGTCCGACGCTGTCAGCACTGCTGCCGACCTGGAAGCCCCGGAAACATCCGGCCAGCGCGATGATCGCGGCAAATACCGGGGCTTTGACAATGCCGGTCAGAAACGAGGACAAACTGACCGCATCGCCAAGACGGACAATGAAAACGTCGAAGCTGACATCCAGTTTGGAACGTGCCATGATCATGCCGCCGATTATACCGGTCACATCGGCAAACACCGTCAACAGCGGTAATGCGATGATCAACGCCAGCATCTTGGGCAACACCAGAAGCTCCTGCGGCGAGATACCTATGGTCCGCAATGCATCAATTTCTTCGGTAACCTTCATGGTGCCGATTTGTGCTGCATAAGCCGAGCCCGACCGTCCAGCGACTATGATTGCAGTGAGCAAAGGCGAAAGCTCGCGCAGCATTGCCAATCCCACCATATCGGCAATGTAGATATTGGCCCCGAAACGCTGCAATTGATCCGCCCCCTGATACGCGATCACCACACCCATCAGGAATGAGAGCAGGCCGACAATGGGCAGGGCCTCAAAGCCGGCGGTTTGAATGTTGAGCAGGATGGTCTTCCAGCGGATACGGCTGGGTTGAACGATCAATCGCATCATGGCAATCGCACTTTCCCCGACAAATGCCAGCATGCCAAACATATTCTCCAAACTGCCCAGGAATTGCTTCCCGATGCTTGCCAAGAGGCCCGTATCGGATTGCGCTGATGGTGGCAAAAGCTCACAGGCTGAAATCAGGTCCATCAATAAACCGTATTCCGCTCGCAACCCGATGACGCTCACGCTACGGCCCTGCTGCTCAAGTGCCCCGACCGTCCTGTGCAACAACCAGGCTCCCGAAGTATCCAGTGCGGTTATTGCCGAACTGTCGATCTCCAGACCCACCCCAGCCGGCCAGGCCATATCCTTCAGTTGTCGCTCGAGTTGGGCGATGCCCTGCACGGTCCAGGCACCGGTGCAGCGCAGTTTGACGATTCCCGAAGCGGATGTTGCATCGGTCTGGATAAACAGCTTTGCAATTTGATCAGCCGTCATAAATTCAATTATTCAATGCGGAAATAGAATTCACTGGGAGAATTGGCAGCCCGGGTAATTCTCGAAATGTTGTGTGCCATAAATGCCAATTCCGAATTATCGGGATGTTAGACAAACATGAATTGTGGCGCACAATGTAAGGCAAGATCGAATGCGCCGAAACTAGTTCGGCGGCGCGACCTTGATAACTTCGTCAAGCGTCGTTGTACCGGCCGTCACCTTCATGGCACCTGAAATCCGCAGCGGTTTCATCCCTTCCCGGTAGGCTACTTCGCGAACGCGCGCGATATCGGTGGTCGGCGTGACAAGCTTGCGCAATTCGGGTGACATCAGCAGGATCTCGTAAATGCCGATACGGCCGGAGTAGCCTGTCATACGGCATTCGAGGCAACCGACCTGGTGTTGAAATTGCGCCGGTCGGCCGGTTTTCCACGGCATGACCAGATTGTCCCATTGTTCATTTTCGTCGGCACGTACCGGCATGGGCCGCTTGCAATGGGGACACAGCGTGCGTACCAGCCGTTGCGCCATGATGCCAAGTATCGTGGCATTGATCATGAAAGGCGCAACACCTAGATCGAGCAACCGGGTGATGGCTGAGGGGGCATCGTTGGTGTGCAGTGTGGACAACACCAGGTGGCCGGTCAGTGCGGCCTGGATCGCCATGTCGGCGGTTTCGAGGTCACGGATTTCGCCGACCATGATGATGTCGGGGTCCTGGCGCATCAGCGCGCGCAGGCCGTCGACAAAATGGAGATCGATGCCATGTTGCACCTGCATCTGGTTGAATGCGGGCTCGACCATCTCGATCGGGTCTTCTATGGTGCAGACGTTGACTTCGGGCGTGGCCAGATGTTTGAGCGTGGAATACAGCGTGGTGGTCTTGCCTGAACCGGTGGGGCCCGTGACGAGAATGATGCCGTTCGGCTGCGAGGTCATTTTCTCCCAGCGGGCGCGATCCTCATCGGAAAATCCGAGTTCGGCGAAGTCGCGCACCAGCACTTCGGGGTCGAAGATGCGCATCACCAGTTTCTCGCCGAACGCGGTCGGCAGGGTGGACAGACGCAACTCGATTTCCTGTCCTTCGGCGGTGCGCGTCTTGATGCGGCCATCCTGCGGGCGGCGCTTCTCGATCACGTCCATGCGTCCCAGCAGCTTGATGCGGCTGGTCATGGCGGTCATCACCGACATCGGGATCTGGTATACCTGATGGAGCACGCCATCGATGCGAAAGCGAACGTATCCGATATCGCGCCTTGGCTCGATGTGGATGTCCGAAGCGCGCTACTCGAAAGCGTACTGCCACAACCAGTCAACGATCGTGACGATGTGCTGGTCGTTGGCGTCGAATTGCTGCTTGGACTTGCCCATTTCCACCAGTTGTTCGAACGAGGCTTGCCCGGACTTGTTCTGGCGATTGGTCAGCGCTGCATTCTTCACCGAGCGCGCCAGATTGTAGAATTCGATCAGGTAGCGGCCGATATCTTCCGGTGTTGCCACGACGCGGCGTATGTCCTTGCGCAAAGTGTGCTTGAGCACTTTTTCCCAGTCGCGCAGAAACGGCTCGGCGGTGGCGATCACCACCTCCTTGGCCGTAACCTGTACCGGCAGGATGCCAAAGCGCGTGGCATAGTCGTTCGACATGATGTCGGTGACAATCGAAAAATCGATTTTCAGCGGATCGATGTGGAAGTATTCGAGGCCGACGCGTCCGGCCAGCCATTCGGTCAGTGTGTCCTGGTTCAAGGCCTTGTGCGGCGGCAGCTGTGACTTCCAGTTCTGCCCTGCGATGATCGTCAGCGGGTGTACGTTCTGGCGTTGCCCGCGGCGATCGGCGATCGCCGCATCGGCGACAGCCTGGCTGATCAGACCATCGGCAACCAGCATGCCAAGCAGCTCCGACAGGGTCAGTTTGTGTTCTCTCGTTTGCTGATGCTCCATGCGGAACTCCTCGAATTGCTGCGCAGACTATACTGTTATAGCGTTACTTGCTCAATGGCTATGACATGGCAAACGCGATCAATCCATAACGCGCGAACTTGCCGATTGCCATGAACAGTGCCGCTTGCCACGGATTGAGCCGCAGCCAGCCGGCAGCCAGGCACAGTGCATCGCCGATCAATGGCACCCATGCCAGCAACAGTGCAGGAGTGCCGTAGCGGCGCATCCTCAACACGTTTCTGTCGAAGTCGGACAATTGTGTGAGAGAGTGCGACGCGGTTCTTCCCGCACCGGAGTGCTCCGCACCACCGTGTTGGAACCGCACTTTTTCGACGTGTTTTATTTTTTGGGTCTGCACCCGCGAGGGGTACGCCGGTGGGTGCCCGGCAGCTTCGCTGCCACCCATCCGCAGCGGAATCAGCCAGCCCATGCCAAAAGTCACCATGCCGCCCAGGGTGTTGCCGATGGAGGCGATCACCAGCGCGTACCACAACGTTTCCGGGTAGGCTTTGAGCACCGCGAACAGTGCGGCTTCGGAGCCGCCGGGGAGCAGCGTCGCGGCGAGGAAGCTGCTGATGAAGAGCGAAAGGATGCCGACGGTGTCACTCATGCTGAAGTCGAGCGCTGCAAGCCGGATTATTGCTTGATTGCCGCGAAGATCTTTTTCGCCAGCTCGCCTGTCGCCTGCAGTGGATGTTCGCGAATCGCCTTTTCCTGTTCCGCCATGATCAGGAACAAGCCATCCATCGCCTTGCGTGTGATGTAGTCATCCAGCTTGGCATCACGTTTGTCCACCAATCCGAATTCCGCACCCTTGCCGGCGAACTGATCGTATTTTTCGGCAAGCTTCACTTTTTTCATTGCCTTGTCCACGATGGGCTTGAACCTGGTGGCAAGTTCTGTTTCGGTATTTTTGCGGAAGTACTTCGTGGCGGCATCGTCGCTGCCGGTGAGTATGCCTTTCGCATCCGATACGGTCATTTTTTTGATGGCGCCGACCAGCAGCGTTTTGGCTTCCGGCACGGCGGCTTCGGCGGCACGGTTCATCGACGTGATCAACTCGTCCGGGTATTTTCCCAGACCGATTTTGCGCATGACCCTGTCGGCTTTTTGCAGACTGTCCGGCAATGGTATGCGCACCTTGCTGTTGCCGAGGAAGCCATCTTTTTTGGCCAGAGTGGACACCGAAGTTTTGGCCTCCTGGGTGAGTGCCTGCCTGAGGCTTTCAATCTGGTCTTGCGTGCTGAACTGCGCGAGTCCGGTATGTGCGGGAGCGCCGGAATCTGATGTGGCCGGTTTGGTCAGGTCGTTGAGTCTGGACTTGAACGAGTTCAGATTGAACGCGCCGGCCGGCGCACCCAACGCGACATTCAAAACCAGGAAAACAGCGATCAGGCCGCGGCGCATTATTTTTTGCGCGGTGCGATCAGGTCGGTGATGGTGCCTTCAGCCATTTCCGCGGCAAAGCCCAGCGTTTCCGACAGGGTGGGGTGCGGGTGTATGGTCAGTCCTATGTCTTCCATGTCCGCGCCCATTTCCAGTGCCAGCACCGCTTCGGCGATCAGTTCTCCGGCATTTACTCCGACGATGCCCGCGCCGAGGATGCGACGTGTGGACGGGTCGAGCAGCAGTTTGGTCGAGCCTTCTTCGCGGCCGATGGACAACGCGCGGCCCGAGGCAGCCCAGGGGAAACCGGCTTTTTCATAGGCGATGCCCTGCGCTTTTGCCTGGGTTTCGGTCAGCCCCATCCACGCGATCTCGGGATCGGTGTATGCAACGGAAGGAATGGTCAGCGGTTCGAAAGCGGCATGGTGTCCGGCGATGACTTCGGCGGCCACCTTGCCTTCATGCGTGGCCTTGTGTGCCAGCATCGGGTCGCCGACGATGTCGCCGATCGCATAGATATGAGGAACGTTGGTGCACATCTGCATGTTGACCGGAATGAAGCCGCGTTCGTTGACAGTCACACCTGCCGCATCCGCACCGATGTCGCGCCCGTTGGGCCTGCGGCCGACGGCCATCAGCACGCGGTCATACACTTGAGGTTCGGGCGCCTGTTCGCCTTCGAAGCTGACTTTCAGTCCGGTTTTCTGTGCTTCGATTTTGCTGACCTTGGTCTTCAGGTAGATCGCCTCGTAACGTTTCTCGATGCGCTTGTGCAGCGGCTTGACCATATCCTTGTCCGCGCCGGGCATCAGCTGGTCCATCAGTTCGACCACGCTGACCTTGCTTCCCAGCGCGTCGTATACCGTGGCCATTTCCAGTCCGATGATGCCGCCACCGATGATCAGCATGCGTTTGGGTACATCCTGCAGTGCCAGGGCGCCGGTCGAGTCGATGATGCGCGGGTCGTCATAGGGAAAGCCGGGAATGCGTGCCACACTCGAACCCGCCGCGATGATCGCGCTATCGAAACTGATGGTTTTTTTGCCGTCCTTGGTCACAACTTCCAGGTGATTGGGCGAGGTGAATTTCGCGGCGCCCTGCACCACTTGCACCTTGCGCTGCTTGGCCAGCGCGGACAAACCGCCGGTGAGCTTGTTGTTGATGCTTTCTTTCCAGCTGCGAATCTTGTCAATGTCGATCTTCGGCTTCGCATAGGTCACGCCGTGTTGCGAAATCTCTTCCGCTTCACTGATCACCTTGGCGACATGCAGCAGCGCCTTGGACGGTATGCAGCCGACGTTCAAACACACGCCGCCCAGACGGGCGAATTTTTCGACCAACACCACCTGCTTGCCCAGATCGGCGGCGCGGAACGCGGCGGTGTAGCCGCCGGGGCCGGCGCCCAGCACCAGTATTTCGGCGTGAATATCACCCTTCTTGACGGATTGCGGTGCAGGGGCAGATGCCGGAGCAGGCGCCGCGGGTGGATTCGCGGCAGCCTTCGGAGCCGCAACGCTGGCAGCGGTTTTTGCTTGATCCTTGTTGCTTTCGGCTTGCACCTGTTGCGCGCTTTCCAGCATCAGGATCACGCTACCTTTGGAAACCTTGTCGCCCAACTTGACCTTGAGCGCTTTCACCACACCGGCCGCGGGGCAGGGTACCTCCATTGCAGCCTTGTCGGTTTCCAGGGTGATCAGGGATTGCTCGGGCTCTACCTTGTCGCCGGTCTTGACGAATATTTCAATGACTGCAACATCCTTGAAATCGCCGATGTCCGGCACTGTTACTTCTATGGTTTGGCTCATGGTATTCGCTTCCTTAGGTTTTGTTTTTGGAAAAGGGGGTGCTCAGATACGTATCTGGCCGCTCCCCAGCACGATATATTTTTGCGAGGTCAGCCCTTCCAGGCCGACCGGACCGCGCGCGTGCAGTTTGTCGGTGGAGATGCCGATCTCGGCGCCCAGACCGTATTCGAACCCGTCGGCGAAGCGCGTCGAGGCGTTCACCATCACCGAACTGGAGTCCACCTCGCGCAAAAAGCGCATCGCCCTGGTGTAATTTTCCGTGACGATGGCGTCGGTGTGCTGCGAGCCGTAGGTGGCGATGTGCGCGATGGCTTCATCCAGACCGGCGACCACCCTGATCGCGAGTATAGGTTCGAGATATTCGGTATGCCAATCCTCTTCGGTGGCAATTTTCATATGGGAGACCAGCGCACGCGCTTCATCGTCGCCGCGCAGTTCGACGTTTTTGTCCAGATAGATCTTGCATAATCTGGGCAATACTTTGGCGGCCATGCTTTGCGCGACCAGCAACGTCTCCATTGCGTTGCACACGCCATAGCGATGCGTCTTGGCGTTGTCGGCGATGCGTATCGCTTTGTCTACATCCGCTTCATCGTCGATATAAACATGGCACACGCCATGCAGGTGTTTGATCACCGGAATGCGCGCATCTGCAGAGATGCGCTCGATCAGGCCTTTGCCGCCGCGCGGCACGATCACGTCGACATATTCCTTCATCGTGATGAGTTCTCCCACTGCGGCACGATCCGTGGTGGCGACGACCTGGACCGCAGTCTCAGGCAGGCCGGCGATACGCAGCCCGGCATGCACGCAGGCAGCAATGGCCTGGTTGGAATGGATCGCCTCCGACCCGCCGCGCAGGATCGCCGCATTGCCGGATTTCAGGCACAGCCCGGCGGCGTCTGCAGTCACGTTGGGACGCGATTCGTAGATGATGCCGATCACGCCGAGCGGCACTCGCATCTTGCCGACCTGTATGCCTGAAGGGCGATAATTCATGTCGCTGATCGCACCGATCAGGTCGGGCAATCGCGCGATCTGAAGCAAGCCTTCGGCCATGCCGTGCACGGTCTTCTCCGTCAGCGTGAGCCTGTCTACCGACGCATCGTCCAATCCATCGGCTTTCGCGGCGGCGACATCTTTGGCATTGGCGTCCAGCAACAGCGCGATCTGGTTTTGCAGTGCACTGGCGATCTCGGTCAGCGCGCGATTCTTGGTGGCGGTGTCTGCCAGCGCCATCAGTCGCGAAGCCGCACGAGCGGTCTTACCGACTCCCTGCATATATTCTTTGACGTTCTGCATGATGTTCCATGTGTTTTGTTGTAGGGCGCATTTTACCCCAAGTGCTAAAATGCGCGTCCTTCTTAAATTGCCAACATAGCAATGTCCGACATTCTGAAAAAAATTCTGGCAGTCAAAGTGCAGGAGGTTGCTGAAGCGCAAGCCGTCAAACCGCTCGCGGATATTCGGGCCGCATCTGGGCAGGCCCCGCCCGTGCGGGATTTCGTCGGCGCGATACGCGGCAAAATTTCCGCAGGACAGGCAGCCGTGATCGCGGAAATCAAGAAAGCCAGTCCCAGCAAGGGCGTGCTGCGCGCCAATTTTCGTCCCGCCGAGATCGCCGCCAGCTATGCGCGACATGGCGCGGCGTGCCTGTCTGTGCTGACCGACGAGCAGTTCTTTCAGGGCAGCGCGGCCTATCTGCAGCAGGCGCGTGCTGCCTGCAACCTGCCGGTGCTGCGCAAGGATTTCATCGTGGACGAATACCAGATCTACCAGGCGCGCACGATGGGCGCGGATGCGATACTGCTGATCGCATCCGCGCTGGATGTGAAACAGATGCAGGCGTTCGAAACGCTGGCGCACAGCCTGGGCATGGCGGTGCTGGTGGAAGTGCATGATGGCGAAGAGCTGGACGTTGCGCTGCAACTGACCACACCGCTGATCGGCGTGAACAACCGCAACCTGCGCACTTTTGAAGTGAGCCTGCAGACCACGCTGGACTTGTTGCCGCGCATTCCCGATGATCGCATCGTCGTCACTGAAAGCGGTATTCTCAAGGCTGAAGACGTAAAGCTGATGCGCGGCCATCAGGTGCACGCATTTCTGGTGGGCGAAGCATTCATGCGCGCGCAGGATCCGGGTGTAGAATTGGCCAAAGTGTTTGCCTGATGTTTATCGCGAGGAGATTGTCATGTTGAATCTGGATCGTTTGATCGTAGAGTTTGATAAGGGTTTGCGTACCTTGTTCAGCCAGGCGCACAGCGCGCGCGCCTATCCCGATGCAAATATTCCCGAAGCGCCTATGGATGAGGCCGAGAAGAAAAATGCCGCCGCGCTGATGCGTGTCAATCACAGCGGCGAGATTTGCGCGCAGGCCCTGTATCAGGGACAGGCGCTGACGGCGCGCGACCCTGTCGTGCAGCAAAAACTCCAGCAGGCCGCACAAGAAGAGACCGAGCATCTCGCCTGGACCGCCAGGCGCGTGCATGAATTGGGCGGCCATCTGAGCCTGTTGAACCCGTTCTGGTATACCGGGTCGCTGGCGATCGGCGCAGTAGCTGGACTGTTGGGCGATCGGTGGAATCTGGGATTCCTCGCCGAGACGGAACGACAGGTGGGACATCATTTGCAAAGTCATCTCGACCGCTTGCCGCAACAGGACGAAAAAAGCCGGGCCATCGTGGCGCAAATGTTTACCGACGAACTGGGACATGCCGGCATGGCGGTCTCATTGGGCGGCGCAGAGTTGCCGCAACCGGTGCAATTGGCGATGAAGCTGAATGGAAAGGTGATGACAAACACCGCTTATTGGGTGTGAATAGGTCGAGCAGGATGCGGCTTGTAGAAAGTACCTGGATTGTTATTGATCCGGCAATAAATTATTGAACTTAAGCTGCATGCTTTACAGGAGCATGTTCAAAGTAGCTTTTACACGCTCGGGTGATTTCTGTAGCTTGCGCATGTGACTGGTCGTCACCTTGAGTAGTTGCCCCTTTGTTCGT